>PSRH01000043.1 GCA_003175915.1 Candidatus Melainabacteria bacterium
CCGCCGACAACAACTACGTGAGGCATTAGCGCGCGCTCAATTGATGCACAACTTCGACAAGAAAGCGCACGTTATCCACCGGAGTTTCGGGGAGGACGCCGTGGCCAAGATTGAAAATATGGCCGGGCCTGCCCTCAGCACCAGCGAGAATTCTTTCGACACGCCGCTTGATTTCGTCCTTACCGGCTAAAAGTACAGCCGGATCCAGGTTGCCCTGAACGGCGGTGCGATGACCCAGGCGTGACCACTCTGAAGCAAGATCCACCCGCCAGTCCAACCCCAACACCTGCGCTTTCAACTTCTGCATAGCCGGCAACAAATGGCTGGCTCCCGTAGCAAAATAAATAATCGGTACGCTGCCATCAATCGCCGCGACGATCCGGCTGATGGAGGGCAGCACATACTGGCGGTAATCTTCCGCCGAGAGACAGCCTGCCCAACTATCAAAGAGTTGGACCGCCTGCACGCCTGCCTTGATCTGGGCCTTAAGATACTGCTCAGTCAATTGAGCCAAAAGACTGATAAGACGCTGCCACTCGCCGGGCTGGCTGTAAATAAAAAGTTTTGTTCTTTCAAAATTACGGCTGGAGCCACCTTCGATTAAATAGGACGCCAGGGTAAAAGGAGCACCGGCAAAGCCAATCAGAGGAAGATCGGGCTTGAGAGCCGCTCTTGCCTGCCTGATTGCCTCATAGACAAAGGCCAGATCCGCCTCGACATCTACCGTTTTGAGGCTATCCAGATCCGCTTTCGAACGCAGCGGCGATTGTATCAGGGGACCGTCCCCTTCGCTGAACTTAAGACCGACACCGAGAGGTTCCAGAATCAAAAGGATGTCAGCGAAGATAATGGCGGCGTCCACAGCCAATTTTTCAGCAGCAACGACTGTCACTTCCGCCGCCGCTTCCGGTTTCTTGCACAATTCCAAAAAGCCAAGCTTGGCTCTCATTGCCCGGTACTCGGCCATGTAGCGGCCGGCCTGGCGCATGAGCCAGATTGGTGTGTAGCTGTTTTTCTTAAGACAACAGGCTCGCAGAAACGGCGAATCGGTGAGCTTAAGAGAATCAGTGCTTGAGTATAGGCTTTGCTGAGGTACCATTAAGAGTGCCCGTTTGAAGGGCTTGTCCCAACCCGCCTAAGCATACCTCATCCCCAGTTGATCATTCCGATTTTCCCCTTCACATTTCTGAACATCAGAGTTAGCCACAAAGTGATTCAATTTCCACAGAAGCAAAATTACTTGGGCAACTATGGGAGCGGAGGAAGTTAAGGCGGAATGGCAATTTATCTGGCACCGATTTCGCTCGGACTTGGTGATCTCATCCTCTCACTGCCGGTGGTGCAGGGTTTAATCGACAGAGGGGAGGAAGTCTACCTGATCGCGCCTTCGGCTCCTCTTGAGGAATTGGCCAATAGAATAAGGGGACTGGCGGGAACTATAGCCGAAGCGTCTTTCGCAAGAATGCAGCTTGCCCGATTAGATATGTACATCAATCTCCGCGAACACCCACTACAGAAGAATTACTGGTGGGGGGAGCCTAAATTCGATCGCGATTTTCCAGGTTGGCGAATCAATCAGATCTTAGAAAAGATTTGCCTGGATCTGGGAATAGACGCCAACTTCAAGTCACTGCAACCACTGATTTTTCAGAAAGACGAAGATCTTGCCGAATCGATTGTCTTCGTGCCTGGATCGGCCAGCAATAACAAATGCTGGCCGAAGCAACAATGGCTCTCCTTAGCCAAAAATTTCAAGGAGCAGGGCGTGCCGGTCCTGCTTCTGGGCGAACCAGATTGTTCCCAAGCGACAAAAGAGTTGCTTCCCTATTTGCCGTGGGTGCCAACCCCTAAACTGTCGAACGCTCTCGATGTGGTTGCCAGCGCCCGGGCAGTAGTGGCAGTGGATACTGGTCTCATGCACCTGGCCGTTCATCAAGGCATCCCTACCATCGGATTGTTCCGCAGTCATCCCATCTATTGGCGAGATTACCCAAACTCTTTTGCTGTCACAGCCAGACCATGTGACGCACGCTGCTTAATTGAATCGCTCAAGGTCGCATACAATACTGTCACCACCTTCACTGAATTCAATTTCCGCTCTTGGCGCTGCCAGGTGAGCCCAGATGAATCATGTATGGCCAATTTACCGCATGAGAAAGTATTCGCCGTGGCACAATCAAAACAAGAGCTGTTCTTTGGCAAAAAGGAAGCCACTTGTTCGCAGTAAAGCTAAATCACCATACCTTCAGGACTAATTCGACTGGTCCGCTCAGCAGTACTCCACCAGTGGGAATCGGCTGCCTCAAAGCCGCCGGAAACTATTTGTTGATAAACAATATTGGACGCAACCTGGAAATCGCGCTACCCAGAAACAAAGAGCTTGCTTCGATTGCCTGCTACTCCCGGTCAACTTTTTCCGACGACCAAGAAGCGATTGACTTCGATCTTGACATGCACGCCTTGATCTATAATCCCGCCTGGAAGCGATTACTGACTCTCAATCACAACGGCAGAATTCGTATGTTCAACACAGAGAATCTCATCGCCAAAGAGCCTCAGGCAAACATCTTTTCCAGCGGCGATGGCGATAGACCGGGCGCCTGCCTTAACCTTGAGCCGGAAGCAGAGTTTCTTTGGAAAAGTGATGTAGAGCATTCGCTGCTTATTGGTAATTGCCTGGTGAGCAGCTCGCCTCTTGGTTATCGTAGCTGCGATCCGGCTGAACCCGGACTATTAGTTTCCAGACCTATAGAGATCTCCGCAAACTCGAACTTAAAATCAGCCTGCCAGTTAGAACATCATCTTGAGATGAGCCAGTTGGGAAGTATCAGCGCCTTAGCCATTGACGGTCGGCAACAGCGGCTTGCATTGGCTAGTGACGAATATGTCTATCTATTCAATTGGCGGCTTGCCGCGGACGGCTCGCTGGCACTAAATGGTCCTCTCTGGCCAACCAGGGTACCCTTCCGGACAACTTTCCTCGCCTTTGGCAAAGGCGAGACTCTGGTAGCCGGTGGCTATCAGCTGGGATTGAAAGAAAATGAACTTGACCCGAGCAGTTTAACGGGCGGCGGATACGCTCTCATCAATACCACCGACGGTGTTATTCGCTACCAGGCGAGCTTTAAGCCGAATCTGGCCTGGGGTACAAGCGCCCAGTGCCTGACCTTATCGAAAGATGCTGATTTTCTTTTGGGCGTCGACCGGCATGCCGGTCTCTACGGATGGTCGCTTGCCAGTGGCGCTTTCGAAACACTTTTTGAGAGCGCTGAAAAGAGTGAGCGCTCGCTGGGTATCGCTCACCTAGCCTGGCTGGGAGACAGACTCTATTGCGGTTTCAATCGTGACGGTAACCGCTTACATGTCTATGAATTTGCTAAGACTGAAGAGCAAAGGAAACGGCCTCTATGCCGGCTGTAGAATCGTTCGATGTAGTAATTATTGGCGGCGGAGCGGCCGGTGTCAGTTGCTCGCTCGAGCTTAAAGACAATCTGGTTCGACACGCTCTTCTCGAAAGATCTCAAGAGCTGGGCGGTCAGCTGTCACAAATTCATACCCCGATAAAGAACTTAGGCATTGGACAATTTGCCAACGGCACTGCTCTGCAAAATCAGCTGATCAAATCGGCTAACGAGCGCAACCTGCCTTTTCGCTTGAACGATGAAGTGATCGCCGTCAATCTCAGCCAGAAGACGGTTAAAACTCGTCACGGCAGTTTAATTGGTAAGGCGCTTGTCCTGGCCACGGGAGCTCGCATGCGCAGGATCGAAATTGAAGAGGGCGCCCATCTTGCCGAACAAATTCTCTACAGGCTGGAAGATAAGGAGTCAAAGTTTGAAGGTAAATCTGCCATCGTCATTGGTGGCGACGAACTGGCAGTTCTTGAAGCGCTCTGGTTTGCCAAGAACGCGCCAAAATGTGTATTGGTGTGCCATTCCGATAAGTTGCAAGCGGGAAACGACCTGGTCAAAGAGGCAAAAACCAATAAAAGGCTTGAAATTCTGCTATCCAGCGAAATCAGGGAGTTGATGGGCAAAGATAAGATCGAAGCCGTGCGCGTCTTCAATCATAGGACACAAGAAATGCGCCGGATACCAATACCATTGGTAGTGGCAAAAATCGGCATGGTCCCCAACACCGAATTGTTTACCGGACAGCTGGATTTGGCTGCCAATGGCTGTATCAAAACCAATGTACTGGCCCAAACTTCGCTTCCTGGAATCTTTGCCGTAGGAGATGTCGCCTTCCCTTCTTACTGGCGTTTGAGCACTGCCATCGGTCAAGGAACGGTTGCAGCAAGAGCAGCCATGGAATACCTGGCCAAATTAAATTAAACTGCTTTTGCTTCGGCGATGGCGAAGGTCTTTTCCAGAACATGGGCCACCACCTGATCCGGAGTAGAAGCGCCGGAAGTAACACCAACAATTACTTCACCTTCAGGCAACCAATCATTCGTCGTCAATAGCTTGCCGTCCGCTTGCGATTTATATCTAATCGTATTGCCCGGGCCGACACAGTCTGGTCCATCTATGTGAAACGAGCGCAAATGGCGGGCTTCGGCAATTTCCTGAAGATGTCCCGTGTTCGAGGAATTGAAGCCGCCGATTACTAGCATTACATCGACTGGCTCGTCTACAAGCTTGAACATAGCTTCCTGTCTTTCTTGGGTAGCGTCGCAGATAGTGTCACCAGGGCTAAGAAAATGGAAGTCAATTTCGCTTGGCCCAAACTTGGTTAGCATGGTCCGTTCAAAAAGCTTACCGATTTGCTCGGTCTCACCCTTCAACATTGTGGTTTGATTGGCAATGCCGACCCGATTCAGGTGTTCGGTCGGCTTAAAACCCTTCGAGCAAGCTTTGCTAAATCGAGAAAGAAACTCTTGGCCATCCCCGCCGTTGAGAATAAAATCACATACCCATTCTGCTTCGGCCAAATTCTGCACGATCAGATAATTCTTAGAGCGTGAAGAAGTGGCGATCGTCTCCTCGTGATTGTATTTGCCATGAATAATTGCCGTAAAGTCAGCCTGTTCATACTTGGCTACTCGATTCCAAACGCGGGAGACCCAGGGACAGGTAGTATCAACAATTTCGCAATTCCGGTCCTGCAAAACCTCAAGTTCTTGGACACTGGCGCCAAAAGCTGGCAGGATTACGACATCGTTGGAGGCAATTTGGGAAAAATCCTTCTTGCCTGAACCATCCAGCGGTACAAAGCGGATATTTTTGCGGCGCAGGTTCTCATTAACCACCGGATTGTGGATGATCTCATTGGTAATCCAGATGCGCCGGTCGGGAAAGTGTTCACGCGTTTCATAGGCCATAGAGACCGCCCGATCCACCCCCCAACAAAATCCAAACGCTTGAGCCAACTTGACGGTCACCCGGCCCCGTGTCAGGGTGTATCCGTTGGCTCGCAATTGGGCAATCAAAGATGCCTCATATTCCGACTTTAGCTCCGCTTCTACCTGGTCTTTCAGACCAAATCCCTTGCGGTGGTGGTTTGCCTTGGCCATCTGTCCTCATTTATCTGCTTCTGGGATCATAACAGCAAAAAATCGCCCCGCAAAAGCCGATTTTTTCAAGATCTAACAACAAAATCGTTTGGGATCTGAGATTAGTTGGCAATTTGTATATGGGTATAAACACTTGGTGTCCGTATACTGGCATTGAATAGGAACAACGTTTAAATGAAGGTCATTCTCAAGGAGGAGATTCTCAGACTCAATTGCCCCGGTTTTGGGGAGCAATCGTACTTAACACGCGGTCAAGCCAAATCGCTGGATACTTACAAGGCGATTTATGTCAATCCGCTCAGCATTCTCCACCTCTTCGATCGGGAAGCCGACACGCTTAAGGCTATCGACACAGCAATTGCAGACGGACTGACCGCCTATTCCCTGCCCAACGACAACCTGGTAAATGCCCTCAATGACGACATCACTGAACGCACGGAAGAGCTTGTCCGATTTCTCGAAAAAGGCGGCTTGCTTGTTTACTTTCTGTGCCGGCCTTTCGTCCTGCAGGGCTCAAGCTTCGCCCTGGACAATTACGTCTGGCTATTAAGTCTGGCTCCGGTCAAATCGAGTGAAAAGAACGTACGCCAGATGAGCACAGTGGCTACCGGGCGTAATGTAGAGCCGTGCCCTGAGGCGGCTAGTTCCGAGTTTGCCGATTATTTCCGCCAGGAAGGACTGGAATGGAACACGGTTATAAGAGCCGAGTTTCTAACCGATGGATATACACCCTTGGCAACCGCCGGACTGAAAAAGTGCATTGCCGGAGAGCTTTATGCTGGCGACAACGGCGGGCGAATCGTTTTTCTGCCGGCGCCTTATTCACCTGATTTCGATCGAACCCTTATTCAGTGCACCAATTTCTGGTATCAGAAACAACAGGGACTGGTACCGGATCGCA
>PSRH01000268.1 GCA_003175915.1 Candidatus Melainabacteria bacterium
CACTTTTCTTTTCGCATACTCATGACCGTTCAGCCGATGCAACCCACAGTAATGTCAAACCCTCCTATATAGCTGCGACCCTTTATCCACAGATTGTAGGACAAGGCTTCGGCATTTTAGGGGCGCTGGGGGGCCTATACATTGACCAACGCGAAAATATGAAAAGAAGAGGTTCTGGGCATGACGCCTCTACGACTAATATACGCGTACTTCAATTAGAGCGAGAATTAGACGGCCTTTTGCTGGAATTTGAAGAAACAAGTCGCAGAGAAGGAGAAGATGCTCAATCGTCGGAGCTATTACTTTTGCGCGATTTTCGCAATATAGCTTTGTCGGAGTACGTAACAGCCCAATCTAGAAATGCTCGAGTCAGAGGCTTCAGGCGAGTTGGGGATCTGCTGGCACTTTCCCGAAATACCGTCGGATTGATAGGGAATTCCCTCAACGTCGCAGCCGTGCTTAGAGAAAACAAACCGTTAAATGGTACCGGAAGTATTCTGAATGCTGCTGCTGCTTCGCAGATCACTTTAAGACCGGCATTATCTGCGGCATCAGCAGCTATCGCGAGAAAAGCGGCCAGCCGCAGACTGCGAAACTTGTTCGGGGAAGTCGAATCAGTAGATGTTGCCACTTTTGAGCAGCACAGAATGGCTTATGAAGCAAGTGGCACCCGAAATATGGCGTGTGAGATCTACCAAGATCAACTTGAACTTCTTAAGCAACATGCGCGCATAACATACAAAGAGAATGTTCGGGGGCGCACGTTGACAGTCCGGGGTTTTCGTCGCGAGTCTCTGTTTGGCCCAACGAAGGTATGCCAGTCAGTCATCGGGATCATCCAAGGTTTTCGTGGGCCCCACAGTCTAGGTCTCGACAATAGGATGGCCGCCGCTGGCAATACAGTATATTGCTCCGGACAGGCATATAACTTAAGCGAACTGTCGCGTCAGCGATCGCTTGATGAAGCGGATCATAGGCATGAGCGTATGCGGAACTTGTTGACCATCCAGCAAGTGCAACATCGCATTATTAAATTGGAACAAATGAGGGCGCGACTAGAATAGACCGTGAAGGGTTCACCAACACTAACTACTGAGCTGTAATCCCGAGATTCCGCTTTCGCTAAACGACATTAACTGGGTTTGCCTGCGTTAGTGCCAGACCACTATCTGAGATGCCAATTGGTATTTTTAACGACGGATTAATACCTTTGGCGGTTTAGTTAGCAAGGCTTTTACGGGCGCGCTGGTAAATTCTCTGTTGCTTAGGCCGCCGACTTGGCTGCTATCATATGTTTGCCTCCGGCAAGGAAGTCAGTATCATGAAGAAGTGGCATAGCGCATTTCTATGTCTCGCCCTGGTGTTAGCCCAGGTCGGAACACCGGCCCGTCCGCAGTCAAGTTCAGGCAATGCCCAGCCAAAAAATGAAGCAGGAGCCAACACCCTCGCTTTTCCCAAACAGATACTGAAATCAGGTGTAAGCCTGACGTCAACTAATTTATCTCCAAATACCAGACAGCTTGCCGAAACTATTGGCCTAACATCCGTATTAGAGCGCATTCAGTCTTTGCGAGCTCAGTTGGCAAATAATAACGGTCCTCCTACGCTTGAAACTCTAAACGTCCGACAGGAGTTGTGGGAGCAAAACCAAAAGGCTTTGTTGATCATTCAAAGAACCAATCTAGACATAGATTTTGCCCTGGCTGAGATCTATGCTGAAGTCCAGGTCTACGAAGAAATTTTGGCTACGTTTCAAAGCGATCGAGACAAGCTGGTTGCGCGAGTCAACGCCGCAAGTTTTATTAGCAACGGAATACTCTGGGCGCTTGCTGAAGGCTATGACATTCCTACTTTCAAGTATGCGAGATTGTCTATTCAATCAGGCACGTTGGGCGTTGCTGCGGGATTAGTTCCTTCGTTTGCATCCATGTACACTTTGAAGGCAGTTAATGGTAAAAAGAAAACTTCTGAAACTGATCCGAATATGCTGGCAAAACTGTTCGGTTATCCAGCGACCAAAGAAATTGATTATCCGCGTTCGGTCTGGGAATTCATCCATCAAGTCCCTGCAGATGACCCTGTGCACAAGACTAGGCTTGATCAAATGGTAGACCGCTGGATAGCTGATGCTAACATGCCGGCCTTTACGAGCAGGACATCAAGTAAGCAGTTGGATGTAATCACGGCTAGTGTGGCTCAGAAAAAGGGCCTCTCGATAGCAACGCTTACTGCCCGGGAAGTGATGCTCAATCAGCTCAGTGCTGAAATCATGAAGATGAAACGGCTTTTGCTGGAGCTGACAATGGCGCTAGAGGGCGAGAAACAGATAACAGCCAATCAACCGGAAGTTGAACAAAGATTGCCCCCGGTCGGGATGCAAGGTGTTCCGTGATCTTTTACTCGACCTTAAGGCGATAACCAACACCGGCTTCGGTAATGAAATATTTTGGATGCGCCGAATCTTGTTCTAACTTGCGACGTAAGTGTGCCATATAGACGCGAAGGTAGTTGCTTTCCTCGCCGTATTCTTCTCCCCAGATCTCCTTCAGTAGGTGTTTTTGAGTGACCACTTTACCCGCGTATTTAATCAGGGTAAGTAGCAATTTGTATTCAATACGCGTCAATCCGACTTCTTTCTCGTCTACAAACACGCACCTGGTGCCGAAATCTACCCGAATATTGCCAAAGCGATATTCCGGATCTTCCTGGCGGGTAGCGAGTTTAGCCGCATGCCGCAGAGCGACGCGTACTCGCGCTAATAGTTCATGTACGCCAAATGGTTTTGTTAAATAATCATCGGCGCCCGCATCCAGGGCCTCCACCTTGTCCTTTTCATGACCTCGAGCAGATAAAATGATTACCGGCACATCGCTCCACTCGCGTAACTGCCTAGTAACTTCCAGCCCATCCAAGTCGGGCAGGCCAAGATCCAAAATTACCAAGTCGGGTCGATCACTGGCAATTTTAGCGATCCCTTCCTGACCTGTCTGTGCTTCCTTGAACGCATAGCCGTGATCGGTTAACGCTACTTTGAGGAATCGTCTAATAGGAACCTCGTCCTCGATCACAAGTATTGTTGGTTCATTCTCAGACTTCATTTTTTCGCTCCAAAGGATCAGGATCTTCCAATTCCCGGGTATTTGGCGTTTCGCTCGCAGGAACTGTGAATTTAAAATTGGCACCGCCTCCGGGCCGATCCTCTACCCAGATATGCCCACCATGTGCCTCAATGATACCGTTACATATCGCCAATCCGAGACCAGCACCACTGGCAGTTTTGGTATCTTCCCGATAGAACTTTTCAAAGATCTTCGCTTTATGCTCATTACGAATACCCGGTCCACGATCGCCTACGGTTACTAAAACCATGCCGTTCTGCCATTCAGCTGTAATGTCAATCTCGCTTCCCATCGGTGAATACTTGATGGCATTCTCGATCAAGTTCAATAAGACCTGCTGAAGAAGGGTCGCGTCTCCGATGATACAAGGAGGGTCGGCCGGCACTTGGGTTTTTACCACATGCGATGTCAGTCTCTCTTCCATGGAGCTAAGCGCCGCTCCTATTACTTCGTCTACCGGATGCAGTTCCTGAACCACTTGAAGTGTCCCTGATTGTAACTTCGTCATATCGAGAAGATTGCTAACCAGTCTGTTCAAGCGCATTGACTCATGGTAAATCTCTTTCACCATTTCTTTGCACCGCTCTAGATTTAATGCTTCAGTTCCTTCTATAATGCTACTCGCAGCACCAGCAATAGTGGCGAGCGGTGTTCGCAAGTCATGCGATATAGAGCTGAGTAACGAGCTCCGCAGTTGTTCAGTTTTTACTTGCAAGTGCGCTTGTGCGCTGTCCTCCGATAAAAGGGCGCGCTCACACGCCGATGCCAATTGATTTGCAAAAGTTTCTAAGAGGCGCACCTGCTCGGGCGACATGAATCTGTCCTCCTGCACGGGTTTTACAACCAGGACGCCAACGTTCTTTTGGGCTCCCTGCAAAGGCAAATAAAGTGCCGATGCACCCGGTAAAGTGTCTGTGTTTAGTCCGGCAAGCTGTTTGTTTTGGTGCACCCAAGCTGCTATCCCAATGTCTGGATCATGCAGCTCACGCTTACCCTCTCCTTGTGAGGCGACCGCCAGCGCACCATCCGTGCCGACCAGGTACAGCGCAGTTCTGCTGTCGAATACATCACCGATATGACGCAATCCAATCTCCAACAAACTCTTCATATCCAGTGTTGAGGAAAGATCTCGGCTCATGGAATATAAGGCCGCAGTTCGCAATTCTCTCAGCCTGGCTTCTTCCGCTTGTTGTTTGATTGTTACTGTAAGTGTGCTGATCACAAGCGCTACGAGCAGCATTACCAGGAAGGTGATGATGTATTGTGTATCCGATACAGCAAAATTTAAATATGGAGGGACGCAAAAGAAATCGAAGGCTGCCACGCTTAGAACGGATGCCAGAATCGATGGCCCCCTCCCATAACGAGTAGCTACAATTACCACGCCCAGCAAGTATGCCATAACGATATTGGATGGTTCAAAGTAAGGCAACATCAGCTTGGCTACGCACGTACAGACAGCTACCACAACTATGGTGCGTAGATATGCTGAGTAGGCGCTAGTTGTATTGAATTCCCTGACGCGAGAAGGTAAGGAAGTATTTTCGTCTCCTGTAATTACATACACGTCGATTGGACCACTCAATCGAATCACCGAATCCACTACCGAACCGAAGAGAATTTCTGCCCAGCGATGGCGCGCCGGCTTGCCGATGATTATTTTGGAAACATTAGATTGCTGGGCGCATTTTATTATCTCCTCGGGCACGTTGTTACCTGAGAGTTCAAGCGTCTCAGCTCCTAACTGCTCAGCCAATCGCAATGTTTGAGTCAAGCTAACTTTTTCGTTTTTGCTATAAGCTGATTCACGGCTGCCTTGTACAAATAAAACAGTCCACTTGGCTCTGAGCGCCTCAGCCATGCGTTTTCCTGCTCGTACTAGTCTAGACGCCAGGGGGCTCGGGCTGATGCAAACGAGAATTCGCTCGACTGCCGGCCAGGGATGCAGAATGTCATGCGCCTGCCTGTATTCGTCCATTGCCGCGACCACTCGCTCGGCCGTGTATCGCAGAGCTAACTCTCTGAGGGCAATGAGGTTTCCTTTGCGGAAAAAATTAGCCATTGCGGCTTTGGCCTGCTCGGCTATGTATACTCTGCCTTCTCGCAAGCGTTCGAGGAGCTCTTCTGGTGGCAGATCCACCAGCTCAATCTCATCTGCTCGTTCCAATAGAGAATCGGGAACGCGTTCCCTTACCGAAACAGTAGTTATCTGAGCCACGACGTCGTGAAGGCTCTCCACGTGTTGCACATTAAGGGTTGTTAGTACGTCGATCCCTGCTTCGAGAAGTTCCTGCACATCCTGCCAACGTTTGATGTGCCGCGAATCGGGTGCATTAGTGTGGGCCAGCTCATCAACGAGAATCACTGCCGGTTTCCGCTTTAAGGCAGCGTCAATGTCAAACTCTTTGAGCTCCCTGCCTTTGTATTCAACGAGTTTTTCAGGCAAGATTTCCAAGCCATCCATTAGCGCTGCGGTTTCCTGCCTACCGTGAGTTTCAACATAGCCGATTACCACATCTATGTTTTGTTCTTGCAGTTTTCGGGCTGAATACAGCATTGAGTACGTCTTGCCGACGCCGGCAACAGCACCAAAAAATATCTTTAGGCGCCCTCGTTTATTCTTGGACTCCTCTTGTTTTAAACGAGAGAGTAAGAGGTCAGGATCGCGCTTGGCATCGGTCATAATCTTGACTATTCAGTACTGAAGTGCCGAAATCTAGTACTAGCGGCCTAATTGATCTAGTGCCAAATTTAGCATAAGGACATTCACTCGTGGTTCTCCAAAAATACCAAGATCTCTTGATTCTGTATGTTTTTCAATTATGTCCGTAATAACATTAAGGTCAATAGATCTTGCCTTGGCAATTCGCCTTGCTTGCATAAGAGCGTTTGCCTGACTTATGTGGGGGTCAAGTCCCGATCCGGAGCGGGTGACCGCGTCTACTGGCACCTTCTCATTCTTGCTAAAATGATTCTCCTCTCGGTATTTCTCAGCTAGCTGTTTTACTCCTGCAAAAGATTCATCGATGTCTTTAGAAGCCGGATCATCAGATTGTCCAAGAAACAATTTTGCCGATGTAGGTCCCAGATTGGTACCTGATGATGCTTCGCCGGCATACCCAGAACCTGCCGCCGATGGTCGGGGATGAAAGTATTCTCTTCTAGAAAAGTTTTGACCGATTAATTTGGACCCTATTACTTCACCTTTGTGATTGCGAAGCAATGAGCCATTGGCCTGGTCAGGAAACATGAGCTGAGCTAGAACAGTGATCAGGGCTGGGAAAAACAGACCGCTTAGAAATGCGATTAACAAGGTCGCCCTTATTGCTGGCATCATGTGTCGTAGCATTGCTAGTTCAACTCCATACTGATCATCCGATCGGTGCTAATTTGAGGGCAACGATGACGCAGTCAATCAGCCAAATTGCCGGGAAGGGGAGAATGAGCCCACCCAAGCCGTAAATGAGCAAGTTGCGGCGCAACAGATTCTCAGCGCTCATCGGACGATAAGAAACACCGCGCAATGCAAGGGGAATCAAAGCTACTATGATCAAAGCGTTGAATATCACCGCTGAAAGAATGGCGGACTGCGGTGAATGAAGGGCCATGATGTTCAGGGACCACAGGGCACCGTGCCCCGAAGCTTGATTGGCGTACAATGCTCCAAACATGGCGGGCAGAATAGCAAAGTACTTAGCAACATCGTTGGCAATAGAAAATGTCGTGAGCGCCCCACGTGTCATCAGAAGCTGTTTGCCAATTTGAACTACCTCAATCAGCTTTGTCGGATTTGAGTCGAGGTCAATCATATTGCCTGCCTCTTTAGCTGCCTGCGTTCCTGTGTTCATAGCTAAACCAACATCTGCCGCCGCTAGGGCTGGAGCATCATTGGTGCCATCACCAGTCATTGCCACAAGGCGGCCTCCGCTCTGCTCTTTGCGGATCAAACGCATTTTGGTTTCAGGGGTTGCTTCGGCTAAATAATCATCGAGTCCCGCTTCCGACGCAATTGCTGCAGCAGTCAGCGGATTATCGCCCGTGATCATTATCGTCCGTATTCCCATGGCTCGCAGTTGGGCAAAACGTTCCTTCATGCCTCCTTTGACCACGTCTTTTAAATAGATAACGCCCAGAATGCCATGCACGCTGTCTGCCGCTACCAAAGGTGTGCCGCCTGCCTGGGCAATTCTCGTTACGGACTGTTCGACTTCAGCTGGGCAACTGCCTCCTTGACTTCGAACAAATTGATAGATCGCTTCCGCCGCTCCTTTTCTGATTTTTTTCTCGGCAAGATTAACACCACTAATGCGCGTTTGCGCGCTGAAGGAAATGAATTCCGCTTTGACGGACCCCAACTGACGTTCTCGTAAGTTGTATTGCTTGGCCAGAGCGACAATCGATCGCCCTTCAGGTGTCTCATCGGCAAGTGAAGAAAGTTGCGCAGCATCAGCCAATATGATTGGAGAGACGCCCGGAGCAGGGATAAATTCAACGGCCTGGCGATTGCCTAAAGTGATCGTGCCGGTCTTGTCTAGCAGTAGTGTGTCCACGTCACCAGCAGCCTCGATGGCTTTGCCGCTCATAGCGAGAATGTTGTGCTGCAAAACGCGATCCATACCGGCTATTCCTATTGCTGATAGGAGAGCACCGATTGTGGTTGGGATCAAACAAACTAGAAGCGAAATTAAAGAAAATAGATCAGAAGGATGGCCCGAACCAGCCGCTCGTACGGCGAAAAGCGAAAAGGGTAAAAGTGTTGCAACAGCAAGAAGAAATATAATTGTCAGTCCGGCAAGTAATATGTTGAGGGCGATTTCGTTCGGTGTCTTTTGCCTTTGCGCTCCTTCGACCAGTCTGATCATCCGATCTATGAAGGTCTCCCCTTGTTGAACCGATATTTTTATCCTTAGCCAGTCGGAAAGAACCGTAGTGCCACCCGTGACAGCACTACGATCACCACCGCTTTCTCTTACGACGGGTGCCGATTCTCCTGTGATAGCACTTTCGTCAACGGTTGCGACTCCCTCGATCACATCTCCATCGCTCGGTATTACTTCGCCGGCTTTCACTAGTACGATATCGCCTTTTGAAAGCATCGTGGCAGATATAGTTTCGTATTTACCGTTGCCCAACTCGCGCTGAGCCATGGTTTCGCGGCGGTTGCGCTTCAGTGTGTCGGCCTGGGCTTTGCCTCGCCCCTCTGCGATTGCTTCTGCAAAGTTGGCGAACAAGACTGTGAACCATAGCCATAAGGTTATCTGTCCTTCGAAAAGCAATGTCAAAAAAGGTATGCCTGCTAGAGCATCTCGAATGAAGAGAATTGTCGTGATGGCGCTACCGACCTCTACCACCATCATCACAGGGTTTTGCGCCATGGTGATCGGATTTAGCTTGATGAAAGCATCTTTGAGGGCGCGGCAGACGATCGCCGATTGAAAAAGCGGAAGCTTTTTTCTTTGAGGGATCGGTACCAGGCCAAGAGGGTCGTCCATTGATTGAACTCCGTCGAGTTAGAAGAGTTTTCCTGATTTCATCAAAAAGTGTTCAATTATTGGTCCCAGCGTCAATGCCGGAAAGAAAGTCAACGCTCCGACAATCAAGATGACACCAATGAGCAAAACGACGAATAGCCAACTGTGGGTAGGAAAAGTTCCTGTAGAAGGCGGTACGTATTTCTTTTGCACTAGAGATCCGGCCAATGATAGAGCTGGGATCATCATAAAAAAGCGCCCGATGAGCATGGCAAACGCCGCGGTCACGTTATAGAACGCTGTGTTACCCGTAAGACCGCCAAAGGCTGAACCATTGTTGCCCGTGCAAGAAGTGAAGCAATAGAGAATTTCCGAGAAGCCGTGAGGTCCGCCGTTATTGACGTTGTTAAAGGTTGAACCGGGCTGATTTAGCGGGCTCTTGACGGGAAGCTCTAACACAGAGGCCAGTGCCGTAAAGATGAGGATTGAAAAGCAACCAGCCAAGACAAACAGCATGGCCATCTTCACATCTTTTTGTTCGATCTTCTTTCCTACATACTCTGGTGTACGCCCAACCATCAAGCCAGCAATAAACACCGTTAATACAGCGAACACCAGCATCCCATAAAGACCTGAACCGACGCCGCCGAAGACGATCTCACCTAATTGAATATTGAGCAACGGTATCATTCCTCCCAACGGCGTGAAGGAATCGTGCATGCAATTGACTGCTCCGCAACTTGCATCTGTGGTGACCACCGCGAACAAAGATGAGTCGGCAAGACCGAAGCGAACCTCTTTGCCTTCCATATTTCCGCCCAAATCGCCGAGAACGTGCGTGCTTGTCTCGACGTGCTGGACATTAAAATTAGGGTTGCCCCTTGATTCGTAGTAATAACAAACGGCAACACCGATAATGAAGAGGCTATACATAGCCGCGAAGAGAGCCCAGCCCTGCCTTGTGTCTCTCACCATTTTCCCGAACATATAAGTCAATCCCGCGGGAAGTATGAATATGGAGAGCATTTGAACGAAATTAGACAAAGGCGTCGGGTTTTCAAAGGGATGGGCGCTATTGGCATTAAAAATTCCGCCTCCATTAATGCCGAGCATCTTAATCGCTTCCTGCGAAGCTACTGGTCCTTGCGGAATTATTTGAGAGGCTCCCTCTATTGTCTTGGCTACCGTATATGGTGCAATGTTCTGGATTACCCCCTGCCAGACGAGAAAGATTGAATAGACAAACAGGATTGGCAAGAGGATATAGAGTGAGGTACGGACAAGATCTTTCCAAAAATTTCCTACGGTGTTGACGGAGTGCCTACTAAAGCCGCGAACCAGGGCGGTACAGGCTGCTAGCCCGACAGCTGCTGATGTCCAGTTGTGATAGGCAAGTGCAAGCATCTGCGACAGATATGACATTGTGCTTTCGCCACTATAGTTCTGCCAGTTAGTGTTCGTAGTAAATGACATAGCAGTATTGAACGCCAGGTCAGCCGTCAAATTCGTGGCGTACGCAGGAGCAGAGGCCGTTGAAAAACCCATTGGATTTAAGGGTAATATTCCTTGCATTCTGAGAAGCGCGTACGTCAATAGAGCTCCTACAAGGGAAAAGACTAGTATTGCTAAGGTATAGTCCGTCCACCGCATTTCTTCCTCTGAATCAATGCCAACTATGCGGTAACACATTCGCTCGAAAGGACCGAGTAGTCTTGATAGCGGCCCGCCACTTCCTTCTATTACCTGCACCATGTATAGGCCCATGGGCTTTGTGAGAAGCAAAAGGATGATAGAGAATAGGGTGATTTGAATCCAGCCACTTAAGGTCATTATGTCTTCTGCCTAAAACTTTTCAGGAAACAACAAGGCATATAGCAGGTAAATGCCTAAGGCAAGTGCCACGAGGCCGGCGGAAAAATATTCAAGTGACAAGCTCGATCCTCAATAGAAGAAAAGTCCTACAAACGCTCGCAGCCATGTACATACAAAGCCCCAAAAACAAAGAACAAGGCGGTGATAATCAGATAAAAAATATCAATCATAAAAATAACCAGATACCTGAGCAGGTATAAGATTGCTTAGGCGTAGGGTTGGGTTAGATAAGAGACGATCGTTCGAACGCGTGGGCTATTACTATATAACTCAGAGCCTCGTTAAAATGCCGTCAATAGCACGGTCATCAGTATAAAAATTTCGCTAAAAATGCTCTGGGCAAGCCCCGGGTGGACAGCTGTATAGGGGACCAGAGAAACCTCTGACTTACGCATTAGGAACAAAAGCGGGGATACTCGGTGTGGATTAGACAACGACACGTGTAAAGAGATTGATCGGACTCGGATCCGATCAGCATATCTTTGAGTTAGAAACCCTGCCTGACTGCCCATCGAAGTCTATGATGAGATCCAAGTTGCCACGTCAAGTTGCCACGTATG
>PSRH01000277.1 GCA_003175915.1 Candidatus Melainabacteria bacterium
TGAGCATGTCTGAAGTGAGCATGGCTGAAGTGAGCATGGCTGAAGCCTCACTCGGACTGGAACTTCCCAGGAACTAGAAGAAATCGTCGCTAAGCTTTTGAAACACGAACCGAATCAGCGCTAGCACTCGGCCGCTTGGCTGAAACGCGACCCCTTGGTGCAAAGAACTCGCAGACGCGAACAGCGGAAGCGAGCTTACATCAGATTGACGATTACCTAAAGCGGAGTAATGCCGCCGAGCCCGCTGCGCTCAAAAGTGGTATTGACTGAAGCAAGCTTTACAGACAAGCCCGCAATAGCAGGCCCGGCCAGGGTCTTCAACCAGGCACCCGGAGCTACGATGGCACCTGCCTCTTAAGAGGGAATGCCGCACCTATACAGTTTTATATGTATTCCTATCAGCCCTTTTTGTATGCCCGGGAATAATGGTAGAGACGTGGCAGCAGGTCGTGCTAGCGCTAGTCTGGCTGTTTTCTGCTAAGGCGCCGGCAAGTCTTCTGAAGTTTAGGTAGATCTCCTTTTGGTTTCCTCAGTCAGAGCTAACGGAAAGAGCGAGCATTCAAAAGCAGTGAAAATATTGATAGATCAAACGATTACACGTGAGACGGTGTCAGCCAGAACGACTCGGCGCAGCGTCAAGAGCGAAAGCATGCTGGCTATGGAACGAGAAGCCGCCCGCATTCGCTGGCTTTTGGCAATCAATCCCAATACGCCACCACCGGTCCTGGATCAATTGGCCCGCGGTGCCCAGGCGGATCTCCTCGAGCGAATCGCCGAAAATCCCCGCACCCACAGCGCCACTCTGGCAAGGTTGGCAGATCATGAGAATCCGCAAGTGCGAGCCTCAGTGGCCGAGAACATGAACGCCTCCTTGAAGACGATGTGGAAGCTTAGCCGCGATCCAAGCGCCGATGTGCGCATGCGCCTGGCAGAAAGTTATACTGTACCTCTGGCTGTCCTGAGAGTCCTCAACACCGACGAGAACCCTTACGTCAAGCTGAGAGCCGAAAAGACTTTGGCCCGTTTGCTCAAGGAAGTGAGCGCCCTGCGTTCGGCTTGATTACAAGAGGCGGTGCCTGAGTCTCAACTGCCGATTCAATTCGGCTTGAATTTCGCCTTCGGCATACAATGCCTGCCTCTCGGCGCACTCTTCGATATCCTGTCGCTTCTTACCAGGTTGATATTCAATCACTGGTAGCAAATGCATCGTCCAACTGATCGGTAATGAGGCAAGATTGAGGGGAAAGGGCAGCCAGGGAAAAAATGGAGACACAGGAAAAGCGCTTAGCTTCAAGGCTTTCGATAGACTTTCGGCATTGAATAGGGTGACTGGAGCTTCGTCGCACCCCAGGGTCGCCAGCGGAAATAACTTTGCGTTGGCTTCAATGGCCGGCAGAATTTTGGTCCAATCAAACTCACTGACGCGGTTCTTCATCGACCAGCTCTTCCCGGCTGCCTCTGGATACTCCGGGAATATCGCTAAGAGTTCTCCCTTTGAGAGCAAGCGTTTGATATTGTCGGAAGACCAGGAGACAAAGCCAAGCTCAGCCAGAGCTCTATGAATACTCTCGTTCTCGATCGCATCCATATTGGTAACGATGTTTACCCGCCGGCATTTCTTCCGATCAGACATCAGTTCGTAAATAAGCATCAATGCCACCCAGGGAATGATGCCGCTGGCATTACCAATTATGAGAGCGGGGCCATCCTCTGGTAGGCGCTCAAAGCCTTCAGATTTCACCCTCCACCAATCGTCGTGCAGAAACTTCAGAATCGGTTCGAGGCGGGCCAGGGCGCGCACATCAAAACCGAAATGATCGTCTGACTGCTGGACCTTCTTTATGTAAGAGCGGTACTTATTGGGAAAGGCGGGCATTGCTTACTCCTCAGCCGGTTGCTCTGGTTCCCAGCCGGTAAACATCGATTTCCTCTCCTTAAGCAGTTTGTTCAGGTCTCGCTGGATCAGGTACTGAATTTCTTTGGCCAGCCTTCGCACCAGCTTGCGATCGTTAGCACGCTCGGGCGGATAACCCAGATCTATAGGCTTGTGGATGTTGATAACCCATCTAATTGGCAACGGCATTATCCAAAAGGGAAACGGCATCCACGGGAAAGCGGGAGTGACTGGGAAAAATGGGAACTTTAAAAACAGAGCCAGTTGGCGCAGATTAACAAAGTTGGGGAATATTTCATCACCGCCGACAGTGGCAACCGGCACAATTGGCGATTGAGTGGCAATGGCAAGTTTTACGAAACCGGGATGAAAATCAATCAGCCGGTAGCGGTCGCGAAATGGCTTGCCTACGCCTCGCACGCCTTCTGGAAAGATGCCGACCAACTCTTCCTTTGCCAACAGTTTTTCAGCGTTTTCCAAAGTTCCCCGAACCTGGCCAGTTTTGGCCATCCAATCGCCGAAGAAGGGCAAGTGAAAGAACCAATCAGTGATCAAATATCTGATCGGCCGAGGAGATGAATGCATATTGCACATACCAATCGACATCATCGCACCATCAACAGGTAAAACTCCGGAGTGGTTACCGACCACAATGGCACGCCCTTCGCCAGGAATATTTTCCAGGTTACGAAAATCGACTTTGAAATATTCCTCGTAACAAAAGCGAAATATGGGATCAGAAGCGGCATACCATGACAAGTCAAAGCCAAACTCGTCGTCGTTCGCTTCATAGCGGCGACAAAAATCCGGTCTGCGCCTTTTCAGAGACTCAAGCGGCCCCTCAGTGATCAGCGCCTCAAGATTCGTCCAATCAACCACAGAAAACCTAAAACCCCCGGTCCGCAACAGATGAAGAGAATCACTCGCCTAAACAACTCACTGATCCGCCCCTTGGCATCGCTATCGACCCGCTTTGCACCCGCATCTCCGTTGTGAGCTTCCTTCGTTTTAACGTCAAAATCTTCCATAAATTACTCTTGCCGCGCTCAACGCAGTGTATCTGACTTGCTCTTCAGTATAAATATTGCCGGACAAAAATGCGCCAGGTGGCGCAACATTACTTAGGAAACATTAAAGAAGCGCCACCGCAAGCGTTCTTTTGCGCTTCAGTCCTATAATCTTTGCATGGGTGGCGTATGTTCCTGCCCGATAGAGGAGAAAAGAATGCAGCCCGACATGAATCAACTTTTGCGCAACGTTCAGAAGATGCAAGACGCCGTCATGAAGCTTCAAAACGAACTGGCCAATCAGCAAGTCGAAGGAAGTGCGGGCGGTGGTGCGGTAACCGTCAAATGTACCGGAACGATGGAATTTAAAGCGGTGAAGATCAAAGCGGAAGCAGCCGATCCTAATGATATCGAAACTTTGGAAGACCTGGTCCTGATGGCTATCAAAGATGCTTGCGAAAAGGCGAAAGAGCTAGGACAACAGAAAGCGAATCAATCGGGTCTTTCTTTGCCGCCCGGACTCGGCCTTTAGGCAAGGGCCAATGGCATACCTGAGCACCAATGTACTTCACTCCACCGCTTGCGCGATTGATAGAGGAATTCCAAAAATTTCCTGGCGTTGGGCCAAAATCGGCCCAGCGCATGGCCTTCTATGTTCTGGGCATGAGCAAAGACTCGGTCAAAGGTTTTGCTGATGCGCTCGTCGAGGCCAAAGATAAGGTTCGGAACTGCAGCCACTGTTTCCATCTTTCTGCTGTTGATCCTTGCGAGATATGCAGCAGTTCTAAACGCGAGAAGGGAATTATCTGCGTCGTAGCGGAGTCCAAAGATGTTATTGCCCTTGAGCGAACCCGGGAGTTCAAAGGCAATTATCACGTTTTGACCGGATTGATCTCGCCTCTGGAAGGCAAAGGTCCGGATCAACTGACGATCAAGCAACTGGTAAACCGGGTGCACACAGAAGGCATTGGCGAGGTGATTCTCGCTATTAATCCTACAGTGGAAGGGGACGCCACCGTTCTCTATCTCAACCAGCTCCTCAAGCCATCAGGGACGCGCATAACCCGCATCGCCTTTGGTTTGCCGGTTGGTTCCGATCTCGATTACGCCGACGACTCAACGCTTTCTAAGGCTTTAGAAGGGCGGCGAGACGTTTAGAAGTCGCCAATTACACGCTGGCGAAATTGACGACGAACTGAGCAACAGCTTCTGGAGAAAGCTGATTGTCGGCAAGCAGGATGGCCCGAGCCCCATGCTCGACAAAATGGTCGGGAACACCCAGGCAAGCTATTTGCGGCTGCCTGGCATGAGGTTGCTTAAGCCTGCGTTCAGCCGCCCAGGTAAGAACCGCTGAACCAAAACCTCCCGCCAAGGTACCTTCTTCCAGAGTAATTATTCTCGCGGGTCCTTCCTCAAATAGACGGACCAACATTTGATCGTCGAGCGGCTTGGCGCTACGGGCATTGACCAGGATCGGGCGGATTCCCTTTTTATTGATTGTCTCTAAGGCCGAACTGGCGATGTCAACCATAGAACCATAGGCCAGAAGCACTATCGAATTCTGCTTTTCTTCCTGATCACCCGGCTTAAAGTCCAAGAGTGATGGCGACAAAATCTCCCACTTGGTGTAATCGATTTCCTCAAACTTTGCCGTAACGATGGCATCCGGATTAACCGCCTTGTCGCGCGGAAAGCGGATGGCTAATGGCCCGGAAGCTCTTTTAAGAGCGCTGAAAAGCATGTTGCGCAACTCGACAGCATCTTTGGGAGCCAATACAGTGAAAGTAGGGATACTGCGCAGGTAGGCTATGTCAAAAACCCCCTGATGAGTCTCTCCGTCTTCAACCAATCCACCCCGATCTATGCCGAAGATCACGGGTAGATTCAATATGGCCACATCGTGGATAACCTGATCCATGGCCCGCTGCAAAAACGTCGAGTAAATCGAAACAACTGGCTTCAACCCGGCTTTGGCCATACCGGCCGCCATGGTCACAGCGTGCTGTTCGCAAATAGCCACGTCGAAGAATCGCTCCGGATAGACTTTGCCGAACTTAACTAGACCGCTGCCTTCGGCGGTAGCGGGAGTGATTGCCACCATATCTGGTTCCAGTTCGGCAAGCTCAATAAGAGCCTGAGAAAACACATCCGAATAAGTTTTTGCCTTCGGCTTGGCCGGCTGGCCAGGTTCAATTTTCTCCTTGAGCGGCGGCTCGAGGCTAAAGGCACTGACGCCATGATACTTGATCGCATCCTGTTCGGCCGGAGCGTAGCCCTTGCCTTTCTGCGTAATCACATGCAAAAGCTGCGGCGTTGTTTTATTTTTCACTTTGTTGAGAGACTCGATAACGGCTCTGGCATCGTGCCCATCAATGGGACCGCTGTAATTAATGCCAAGCTTCTCGAAAACAATACCCGGAGTGTCAAATCGCTCCTTCGCCTGTTTTTTGACAAGCTCAATCATTTCCCGCACGGAGGGAGTCAGTACAACTTGATCGAGTTGATCCTCGATGCGGTGGATCTTCTCTCTTATGTCCTGATAAAAGAATGTTTCTTTGATCCGCTTCATGTATTGCGAGAATCCGCCAACATTCTCGCTAATCGACATCTCGTTATCGTTGAGAATGATCAATACGTTCTTTTGTAAATGACCCAGATGATTAATCGCTTCCAGCGCCATACCACCTGTCAATCCGCCATCACCTATGACCGCAATTACCTTATGGTCTTGTTGGAGGTGGTCTCTTGCCAACGCCATACCCACCGCCAATGATATGGAGGTGGAACTGTGGCCGGCTAGGAATGCATCGTGCTTGCTTTCCAGCGGATTGATAAAGCCGCTCAGCCCTTTGTATTGCCGCAAAGTTTCAAATTCATGTCGCCGGCCTGTCAACATCTTGTGGACATAACACTGGTGACCGACATCCCAAAGAATCTTGTCTTTAGGTGTATCAAAAACGTAATGAAGCGCCAACGTTATTTCGACAATGCCCAGATTTGAAGCCAGGTGGCCGCCAGTCTTACTCAAATTACGAACGATTTCAGACCGTATCTCGTAAGCCAGATGGGCAAGCTGGTCCGGCGATAGACGCTTGAGTTCCTCTGGAGAGACAATTGCCTCAAGGAAGGAGCCGGTCTGATTGGCTAGTGCGTACATCGAATTTGAAGGAATAAACAAAAGCTTTTTCAATTACGCTAAATCATAGCAACCCAAAGCACCGGTTCAGCTTAATATATTGACCTTGGCAAAGTGCTTCTTGCCAAAACCAGACAGGGAGTTTACATGAAAGCCGGTTTGAAACCCAATTGCTTACAAAGTTCAGAGATCGTAAAGATTCCTCGCTTTCGCCTCCTCTTGGCTAAGTCGTTGAGTGGCTCGACCCTGCAAGCGATATTGCTTCTCTGTCTTGTAATTTTTGCGATCCACATAAGCACAAACGCCGGTTTCTCTGCTAGCAAAAGCGAACTGCCGGCCGGGCAAGCCGAATCTGAGCTCAAATTTGCTTCGATTCGCATAACCGGTTCAATGTGCCCAGCCTGTCTAAAACGTCTGGAAGATAAGCTCAAACAAATCAACGGCGTTGCCGAAGCAAAAATAACACCGCAGCCCTTCAAAAAAATTCGCCCCAGCTTGAAGGAAGAAAAACATCCGCACTATCGCAAAGCCCTCGTAGAAATCGACTATAAACCAGAGGAGACGAACCAGGACCAGTTAGTTGAAGCCATAAAGCAAAATGATTTTGGCATCGTTTCAGTCTCGTCGCATAAATATCCAGATAAATGAAAGTAGTGCAGGTGGGCGAGTACCTGCACTACCTTTTTAACGTCCCCCTTCTGCGAGTCTTATCCGATCGTTTTTGCAGCGGTGACGATCTTGTAGACTTGCCCGTTGAATTCGAGCATGACTTGCTGACCGATAGCTAAATACTTAGCTATTGCTGGAGAGGTACGGATCAGATCGAAGTATTCCTTACTGGCGAATGGAATCACTTTGGCGTGAGCTTGCTTAGCTGCGTCAATAGCGCTCTCAACCCAGACATCTCCGCGCAGGTAGAAGGTCTTATCAGCAACCGTCTTCACAGCACCGGAGAAATCCTTCTTGTCAGCAAGATAGCTACTTTCCTTCAGCTCGTTGACAGTTTTTGCCTTCTTCACTGCC
>PSRH01000276.1 GCA_003175915.1 Candidatus Melainabacteria bacterium
CCAGTAGCTCAGCCAGCCAAACACGAATGGCAGGAGAGCGAATCCCATTCTAGTCGGCCTTTTAAGTCTGCCGCGTCTTCTCGATCGGTTCTCCTGGATAAAACTTTAGGTGAGGAGAGTAGCGAACAGAGTGGTGAGCTTTTAGGTGGAAGAACACGCAGGCTGAGCACGCCTGTAGTCGGCGTTCTTCTGGCCGTCCTGGTCTTGGCCAAAGCCTACTATCTATTCTCACTCGGTCCGTCTGCCCTGACGGCGAGTTATTTCCCCTTTCTGGTCGATCAAGTCGCCCAACTTTTAGTGCTAATTTGTCTTATTATTTGCGCCTGACAAGTGGCCCGGGGACGCCTGCATTTAATTCGTTCCCATTACCCGAGCGGAGCTGCAAAGACATGGGCATTACAGCGCATGAGTCGGCATGGCTCTAAGCAATTCACATTCAAAAACGGTAACTTTCAAAGAGGAGCCATCATGATATAGTTGCCCTGACTTTAGAGCGCAACTTAATCACGGTTGCCACCCTGATAGGTACTGCGGATGCACAATAAGCGAACTGATTCTTTTCGAATTGTTTTTGGACATGCTTTGGCCATAACAATGGTCATATCTTTTTCGCCGCTGAGGACATGTTTGGCTATGGGTTTGCCTTTGGTGTCGTCCTCCAAGAAAGCACCTCTACAGGCATCAGGCTACGAGAAATTAACCAACGGTGACGGTCCGTCCACTAACGACAATACGCTTCCGGTCACTGGTACGCACGGTCAGATTGATGTGGACAGTGCCTCGACGCAGGAACAATTGAAGCCGATGACCCTGCACGATCAAGACACAAACACTCAGCCCAATGAAGCTAATGATCCAGCCAATAGTGACGTGCTCAAGTCAGGGGTGAGCACCACCGACTACGTGCCAAAAGAAAACGACGGCAAGGAAATGCAGGCGAAGAGTATCAATGGTGATTCGAAGAGTTTGGTGAAAAAGGCCAGTAAAGTTGGCTTGGGCCCGGTTCAACTAGTCGAATCGGAAGAAGAGACTAACAGGAAGGTTGATGCGATTCTTACTGCCGAACAGATGGAATTAGGCGATCTGTGGGAAGCGACGCTGGCCAAGTCGCCGGATATTCAGTTCGTCGTCCAAAAGCTTCAACCGACGTCCAATCCGGCTCATTTGTCGACGATTCTGACAAGGATGCTAAGTACGGCTGCTTTCGGAGGCCTCGGCGCTGCCGCCATGATGTCTCCTAATCCAGGCATGTATGCGGCCACAAGCGCAGGTGGCAGCATGATTCAGCAAGTTCTTGGTATGAAGGAAAAGTCCGACGCCAAAAGAGCTAAATTGAGTCAAGAAGAAGAACTGGTTATGTTCAAGATGGTGCGTGACACTTGCGACAGGCTGGTTGACTCATTTAGAGATTACAAAAAGCACTTCACCAGTCTTAACCGGGCAACCGCCGATCTGGCTGATTTGAAGGCTATGGTGGCAGAGGCCCGTAGCGGTCAGGACGCGCCGAAACAATTGGAGATGGAGTATACCCTGAGAAAACAGCAACGCGATATCGACGGCGTGGCCTCAGATGTTCGGCGCCAAAGATTGACCCTGGTTGATCTGGCCGGGGAAGATGCAGTGGAAAAGCTCGATAAGCAGCTAGTCGATGAACAGAATAAGGTGAACGAAGGTACAGCGATGGCAGTCTCGCCCCAAGATAATAGTGCAGCGCCATTGGGAGATTCGCCAGCAAGCAGCGACGAACAAGTGAAGACTGCCGAGAATTCTAACGCTAAATCTGAAGAAGTGCCGATCGATCAATCCACAAACGAAAAGCAAGAGGCAAAACAGCCCACCGACGAGAAGCAAGAGCAAAATCAGCAAACCGCCTCGACTAATCCCAGCCCGCAATCCTGAAATTGAGGAAGTTGCTAGATGGCTTTCCGCTTCAAATCAAGTTGGTTTGTTTGGATCCTCCTCGTTCTCTGCATAGCGGCAATACCGGTTGGCTTGCTCGGCAAAAAGGCGGGCGACACTCTCAATAGTGATAATGAGCTCGATTCCGGCGATCTGACCACGTCCTTTACCGATCGCGTTCAAGTGATCCGCCTCTCCGGATTGATCATGGACAAGCATGAGAGTTCCCTTTTCGGTGAAGGCGACTCAGCTTCTTTCGTTGAAAAGGCGTTGCGGAAAGCCATTTCCGATGTGCACGTAAAAGGGGTGCTTTTGAGAATAAATTCCCCCGGCGGCACTGTGCCTACGTCTCAAGAAATCAACGACGAGTTAGTAAGCTTGCGTAGCAAAAATAAACCGGTGGTAGTTTCCATGGCCGATGTGGCTGCTTCGGGGGGCTATTACATTGCTTGCGGTGCTGACAAGATCGTTGCTCAACCCGGTACGCTTACCGGATCGATTGGAGTCATTTTCAATTCCGTCAACGTAAAAGTGCTGGCCGACAAAGTAGGCGTTCAGCCACAAGTTGTGAAGTCGGGACTATTCAAAGATATTGGTTCTCCCTTCCGGCCTTTCACTCCGGAAGAAAAGGAAATTCTCAAAGGGATTATTGAAGATTCCTACGATCAATTTGTTCAAGTTGTCGCCAAAGGTAGAAATCTGTCCGTCGAGGCAGTGAAAAAGCTCGCCGATGGGCGAGTTTATACAGGTAGGCAGGCTCTTAAGCTTGGCTTAGTCGACCAATTGGGTGGATACGATGTGGCCATGGATCTCTTGCAGTCAATTTGTAAGGAGCGCTACCAAATTAAGGCCAAACTCCCGATTGAAGATGTGACAAGCGGTGGACTGCTCTCTTCCCTGGCCGGTTTCAAGAAGGGATTTAAGTTTTCCCTGGACAATGGCAATTTCACAAGCGAGCTAATTCCCGAATTCATGAACGGGCGTTTTTACCATATGCCGTTGTGGGTCATGCAGTAACAATATGGACCTCGAGTCACAAGAACCAGTTGCTGATCAATCTCAACAAGATAGCTCGCTTGAGGAAGTTAAGGAACGAATTGGTTGGACTAATATTTTTTACGGCATGTTGATTGCCCCGGCCACCACTTTGAATGTATTGGCCAACCCGCGCTTATATGGAGCTGATGCTAGAGGCGTCCTAGGTGCTCTGGCTACGATTTTTCTTTCTGGGCTGATAGAAAGCTTTGCGCACTCGGTTTTGGACCAGGAGCAGTCCACCGGGCTGTTCGTAATCACTTCCTTATTTGGTGATTTGTTCAATTGGCTCACTCTCGCTGTTTTACTGTATGTTCTGGCTCGCTGTCTCAAAATCGAAACTAAATTTCGTTCAGCGCTCATCGTCACTGGATGGGCCAGTGTTCCGCTTGTTTTTCAAGCGCCGATTGTTTGCTTTGCCATGGCTGCTAAATCTTCGGCCGAATTCTTTTTGGCTTTGCCAATGATTTGGTACTTTGCTCTTGAGCTATTTGCCTACGATTCAATCTTGAAGCTTGGCAAAATCAAAACATTGGGAATCGTGATTCTGTTGCCTCCAATACTTTTTATTGCCTGCCTGTTCTGGTTCCTAATTTGGGCAACGTCGGGAATCAGTCAGTAGGCTGTTGCAGATTCGGCGAATCCAATCAAACATGCAGCCTCAAGATCCAGTAGTAATTGCTATCGTTGGACCAACGTGTACCGGCAAAACATCGCTTAGCCTCCAACTCGCTAAAAGCCTTGACGGCGAAATAGTCGCCTGCGACTCTCGCACCATTTACAAGCGTATGGATATTGGCACGGCCAAACCCAGCCAGGCAGAGCAGGCAATCATCCGTCATCATGGTATTGACGTGCTCGAGCCCAAGCGATTCTTTACCGTGGCTGAATACAAGGAGCTAGCCTTAGAGGCGATCAACAACATTTTCGAACGCGGGAAGGTGCCGATTATCTGCGGCGGTACCGGACTTTATGCAAGAGCGTTGTTGGAAGGCATAGATATACCTTCAATTCCACCTCAGCCTCAACTCAGAGAATATCTCAATACGTTGGCAAGTGAGCAGGGCAACCTTCACCTACATGAGAAACTGAAAACCTTGGACCCTGTGACAGCCAACCGTCTGAGCGTCAACGATCGGCGGCGAATCATCCGCGCCCTAGAGGTTTCCATGGTTTCTGGCCAAGCCTTTTCTGCTCTTTCGGTTAAAGGAAAGGTACCCTTCAAGACAATTTGGATAGGGCTGTGTTTGAAGAGTCGTTCGTTGCACAAGCAATTGATTGTCGAGCGACTGAAGGCGCAATTTACCTGTGGCCTTAAGAATGAGGTGGTCGGCCTCTTTGCCGAGCCTGAGTTTGGTGAGGTGCTTCGCAGCGCTGTCAACTACAAAGAATTTCTGCCATATATGGATGGAAAAGAGAATCTGGAATATGTCTTCGATCAATGCGTCTTACACAATTTCCAACTGGCGCGTAAGCAAATGACCTGGTTTAAAGCCAATAAAGAGATTCGCTGGTACGAACTGGACAGTACAAATCAGGAAAAAATTCTATCTGAAGTAATTGATTCATATATGACTGTCGTACAAAAACAGCTCTGAAGCCGCAGTATCAATGGGTTGCGGTCTTGCAGCACATGATTGGCGGTGAGACTGGACGGTTAGCGAGAAAGAGCTATACTGAATAAGGTTTTCCTTGAATTATTGCTGGTAAGTGGTTCTCCTGAGAGCATCTCACCATGAGGCGGTCTAAACCTGGCTACTTGAAAGAGGTCGTGCTACCTTGGAGTGACGGGCTAATGTCCGCTCGCCTGTGGCGCTCCGGCAACAGAACAATTGCCGGTGTGCCGGAGCTGGGATTGCATTGTTATGGAGACTCACAGACCGAGGCGGTGTTTAGACTTTTTACTACCTTGCTGAAATATTACCGCCAGCTCAAAGCTTTCAAGAGCCGCTTAAGTAGTCGTGGGCTTGCCCATTTTGAGTTGCTGTCAGCTTGGGTAGAATCGATAGAGTCCAAGATGAAGGCGCAACCTGAAAAGACAAAAGTGCTTGTCTTGAGTGGCAATAAACGCCACTAAATACGGTGCCAAATCTGATTTGATCCCCGTTGTTTTGGCTTCTATCGTAGGGGCATTTGCCATGCCTGGATCCTCAACAAAGTCAATTTGAACTTTTTGAGTGGCTCGTCGTTCATATTGAATGACGGCCAGATCTCAGTTCACCGCTCTTAAATATTGCCTGATTTTCTCTGCGTGCTATTGCGCCTGGAGCATGAGTTTCGCCAGCGCCGACCCGGCTCCTTCTGGCTTACCGGGAGCTCTTATCAACCAAGTGAAAAACCAGTCTGTTTCAGATAATCAGGATTTCAAATACGTTGGTAATAAGTTTTCAGGCAAGTTTCACCGCCCATGGTGTCCCTTTGAACAAACAATGGCGGCCCATAATGCCGTATTTTTCCATTGGCGGCGGGAGGCTGTGACGGCAGGTTTCAGCCCATGTCGTTACTGTCTGCCGCCCTTCGTTAAGCAGGTGAGATGCGTGTTGTTAAAGGACGGGCAGGACGGTGAGACGAAGTAAGGGAGCGCCAGTACGCCCCAAGCATCGGTCGTCTACCTGAGTCTTCGTTTATCAATCCGATTATGAATTGTTTTCTCTATGACAACTCTGGCAAGTGCCTGGCCGGACACGTTAAATGTCAGGTTCGATCGTGACGGTCAGCCCTTCCGATTTCAGTAGTTCGTAATACATTTCCGCTACTTCTTTCGGTCCGACCCATACTACGGCGACGCCGTCATTGCGAACTTTTAAAGCCAACTGATGTGCTTTGTCCCTCGACATGCCCGGTACGTGCTTAGTCAGACATGTTTCTATGTGTTCGAAGGTATTGTGATTGTCGCTGAGAAGAAGAACCCTGTAATTGGGATAGGGTTTTGTCTCCGCAGAGTCAGGGGTCTTTTCTAGAATTTCCTGAGACATTTACTGGTAGCGTCGAGGCAAGTTCTTTGAGTCGATAAGGAGTATATACCAAAAGTTAAGGCTGTCGTTTATCCGCCTTGCCGGGTTCTGAGCCATCCCGAACCTTCCTGGCAGGATCAAGCGCGGACTTTTCCCACCTGTCTTTCGTTGCCATGACCGGCTGTGCTTTGCTATCACCGGCGTGACGGCGGAGCCCAAAGGGTGGTATAACCACTTGCGGTGGGGTTTAGTACGTAAAGTGACATAGCAATGAGTTTTGAAAACTTCCAGCAGAATTTTGCCAACGCAACCGGATTAATTGTTGATCGCACGGTCGATCCTCCGCTTGTGCTTGGTCAGGCGTTTGTTGTCTCCAAGAGCCGCGCCGTTACGTGCGCTAGTTGCGTATTTAATTACGCTGAAGCACCCTGGGCATTAGCAGTAAATTTCCCTCACCCCGATTTGGTACTGGGCCTCAAGTCCATCGCTTTACACCCCGACTTTGACAAGAAGGAAGCACGCGGCCGGTACCTAAGCCAAACTGGCCTGGCTGAGGAGACCGGCAATGCCCAACTGAACGATCTGGCCACCTTGGTTCTCGACGCTACCCTGCAGCCTCTGGCGCAGGAGAAGGTAGCGGAACTGCATCGCGCCTTGACGCTTCCCTTCTCCAATGTCGGAGTGGAGGCCTCCGGTGCGATCACCGATGGGGATTTTCTTTCTCTTGTGAGTACTGTTCTCGAATCTGGGCGCGAGGGTTTGTTGACGCTTTTCGATGCCTTCAATATTCCAGTGGCGCGCATCAAGATCGATGGCGGCAAGATCAGCAAGGTTTATTACAAGACGCTCGTCAATGAAATGGCCTTCTCGGAAATGGTTTTTCGCAAGCCGGCCAAGGGCTTTGCTTTTCAACCTCAAGGTAGTGTCAAGTGGGAGGATATTCGCGACATATCTGTACCAACAGCCAATCTTATCGGTGAGTCCAATCGGCGCGCCAGTGAAATTCCCATGCTGCTCAGTCGCTTGGGAGGTGCTGGCGCCCGCTATCAAAAAGCTGTTCAACAGTTTGATTCCGGCGCTACCAATGAAAACATTCGCTGGTTGGTGGAAAGGCTCTGGCTTGCTTTGGATGGCTACATAACCGTAGATAAACTGCCGGAGAGAATTGGCGCCGATACATACTCTGTTAGTCAGGGTCTGAGGGAATTGGCTAACCGCGGTGTCGTTTCCCTACTCAATCGTGCCACGCCTTTTGCTGGCAGCGGTCAGTTAGGCACTCCGCTTGTTTCTCATACGGATTTTGATATAAATCCAGGCGATCCCTTGACGGCCTTCTACCTCGATCCTCTTTCCGGCGCGCCGAATTGGCGCCAGGGCAATTTCTCTGGCGTCTCTAGCGTCCTGCAGCCAAAAAATCTTTTGCACACGATTCAAATTCCCGCCGGCACTCCCGGGGCACTAATTCTCAAGAATTACAAGCTGATTGGCGTGCACAATGGGCCGATGCAGCCCAAGCCCGGGCAAGCTCCCAGTGATAGCAAGCTTTATCAAATGATGTGGATCGGTGCTTTGCTCGACATGAGCACCAAGCGATTGCGTGAAGGCGAGGGCAGGCAGGGAGAGCCGGCAATGGCCGGACTGAGAAGCCGGTTGGATATTGATCAACCGGAAGAAGCTGCTGCTGCTGCTGCTGCTGCCAAGCTCGAAAAATTTATTTGTCCCAACTGCTATTCGACCAACACAAAAATCGGACCATGCTTCAACTGCGGCACCGTTATCGAACCGCCGCCTCCTGAAGAGGAGCCCACTGGTTTGCTTGCCAAACCGCCATTTAGACAACTGATGGCCTTGAAGAAGCAGTACAACGTCACCAATAAACAACTTGCTATTGCTGCTGGTATCGTCATAGGTTTCCCATTATTCGGCATGATGTTCTGCAGTGGACCGGCACCGACCACGAATTCGCCAGAGCAAAAACCTGAAACCATCGGGCATCACAGCTCGGAGGCCGCGGTGCGCACGGCTGTTCAGTATGCCGGTTTCAAGGGTATCGCACCACCAGGATACTGGTACGAGGACACTTCTGAAATCACCAAACCAAACAAATCATTCGGATTGTATTCAGAACCGAGCAATCAGAAGGTCTTGTTTGTCGTCTTCGATGACATGTCACCGTGTCAGAGCTTAGACAATTTCACCAAGCGTCCCTTGTTCACCGATGCCAAGAATCTTGTCGGTACCCAAGAGCTCGACAAGAATCCGGGTGTTTCAACGGGAAAACAAATCATCGGCACCGGAGATCTCAACTATTTTGTCGGACACTACGAAACCGGTGGCAATGCCGATTGGCCAATTCTAGTTGGTTCTTTTCCGGCCAAGACCCCTGGTAAAGCGATCCTGATTATCGGCCAAGCGCTCTCCAATGACACGCCGTACGACAGTAAATCGACCCTTTTTCTCGTCGATCAGATGGCCGAGGAATTTACCAGAGAAGGAAACAGGCAGCGCATGGGTGTGGCGGCCACTCCCCCGCCAAGACCCAAGACAAGCGAAGGTGGATCGGAAACCAAGACCGAGGTGCCTATTGCAACGGATGAACAGATAGCGGAGTTTTTGGGTAACCTGCGCAAGCAGTTGCAGGAGAAACTTTCCCTGCCCAAGGCAGCAGCTGAGGAACTGAAAAAGAAGAAATCGAAGAAACTAAAAGCGACTGTCAGTGTGGATATTGATAACGATGGTAACGTCAAGAAAATCAATTTCACCGAGCCATCGGAATGGGACAAGATCAACGATGCTCTGGTCAGGGATATAAACGGTCAGGCTCCTTTTAAGGACGCACCCAAGACCAAGGATGGGCGCCTCACTTTCATGGTCTATTTGAAGAAGGACCAGCTCAGTGTTGAGCTACCTTAGAATTATTGCTTGAGGCAATTTCAGTGTGGTGCAGGACGGTGCTTCAAAACTTGTTTCTCGGGGTTTCCCATTTTTTTCTGGCTTTCTTGTAGTCCGTACTCTTTCAGTTTTTCTTGAACGAATTCGTATTCCTTGATGTCGCGTTCCAATTCTGCACTGTTGGGAGCGTATCTGCGCTCAATTGCGATCAAACTTTTGTAGGTTACCGCAGCTTTGACGTACTCTTGCTCGCCTAAGTACAGTTCTGCCAGGTATCCCAGACACGTGCCGGTGCGCGCGTCACTGTCGCCAAAGTTTGTCGCACAGTGCTCCTTGGCTTTTAAGTAGAGATCCTCTGCGGCTAGATAGTCGCCGGCTTTGGCCCTATCGTTAGCGAGCCGAATATATTCAAGCCAGACTTCCTCATTGGCGTCCTTTTTGGCACAGGCACCCAGGGTGACCAGGGCAATCGTCAGACAAGCCGCCTTGAACCAGCGGCAACCAAGAAGCGATGAATTTGTTTGAGACTTCCTGATGCCCAAGTAATTCTCCGACTTTGGCAAGCTCTTTCTTGTGTGCGCATTATAGCGGTTCGCTCAGAGGCGAGCTATTTGGGCTCCCTTGAAGTAATGGTTAAGGATTGCCTGGCAATCCTTGCCGATTCGAGCCAGTCCTTCCGCACCGGTTTGCTGGAGTCCCACACCATGTCCTGAACCGAGCCCGAATATGTTTACACTTAATAGATTGCCCGCCGCGCTACGACGTTGTTCAAAATAAATGCGCGCGCTTCTCAATCGTGCCAGTTTAATCTCAGGGTTTTCGAAAGCGCTTCTTATGACAAGCTCCTTTTTTAGAATCCAGGTTCCCTTTGAAGTATCTACGGCCATCGATATAGCTGTTCCACCGACACCTCGATTCTGAATCGTAAACGACTTCACCTGGCCGAAAATGCTTGATTGAGGTGGTATCACAAATGGTGCGAACTCAGAGTTACCTAACATCTTGTCAATAACGTGATGCATAGTAGCTTCCAACAGATCGGCCGACAGGTTGACGGACCACCTGAATTGCGAGGCCCAGCCATCGACGGTATCCGGTCTGGGCCAGTGCCAGACAGCCGCCAATGCCTTTTCATCTGGGGGCGAATGGAAATCGGAAGGCAGTCGACCTTCTGCTACTCCCTTTAGATAGGGTATGGCTAGGGGCGGAAAGGCGTTTGTGTGAATGTCGGAAAAACAGCTCTCATAGTTTTCTGTGTGACCGCCGGCGCAGGAGCTGAAGAGCGCCAGGACAGGTTTGTCCTGGTAAATCATTACCTGACCTTTTGTTTGATCGATCGCCTGATTATAGGGACTTTTACTTTGTGCAGGTAAGCCGAGGAAGCATTGGCAGCAGAGGAAAGAATCACAAACGTGGCAGTGATCCGGCTTATGATCGATTCTTGGATTGAGTGCGTAGGTCCGTGCCGCGATTGCCTGGGCCTTGATTGCTTCAAGATGATAGGTGGCTGGAATTTCGGAGCTCAAGACGCCGAAAAGATATTCTTCCAATGAGCATTGAACGAAAAGATATAGAGACGAATTTTGAGCAAGCGCGACAATCTCACCTGTGTAGGTGCGTCTGGTTCTTCCCGCTTTTAGAGAATCTAATTGCACAAAGAAATGTGTGTCGGGCGAAGCTGGTTTGATGATGATTTTCGACAACGAGGGGTCGCCAGTCAGCCCTACTCCTGTCACCTTCAGGGTGTTTCCGGTGGCTGATAACCTTAGACTGGTTCCTTCTTTTATGTTGGCCAAGGCCGTGGTTGCAGTCGTCAGCAATGAGGCATTTGCTTGTGGATCGGCCCGGAAAATCGTGCTCGGCCCGTTAGCGGATAACTCAGCTGAGCGGTGAGCGAGATCTTTCGAATCGTAGGCCGCTAAGCCTATTGCTATTCGCTTCATTTCTTAAGAATTAGTTCGGTGCTAAATGGAGCTAGGAGGGTTAGCCCTATTGGTCCGATTTAAGTGGCGGAGCAGGAGGGACTCGAACCCCCAACCCTTTCGGGCAGCCGCTTTCAAGGCGGTTTCTTCATCCAGCCAGGTCTGCTCCA
>PSRH01000265.1 GCA_003175915.1 Candidatus Melainabacteria bacterium
AAACCGAATAGAAGGCGGGCGTGGAATCCCTAAAATGACGGCTTCAGCCGTGGAAGTCACGAATTATGCGAAGAAAATATGCAACAACTGTAGACGAATTATCCCTGGATGACTTTCTTCCAGGCTTTCCCAATTTTGCTTCGAATAATGAAGAATTTGAGTCAGCACAGGATGATGAAGAAGAGGAATCGCACCTCGATATCGAGGCGAGCGCCGGCAGCTTGCGCACAGGCGTAAGTGAAGATCCGGTGCAGTTCTACTTGCGCTCAATCGGCAAAATCAAGTTGCTCACTGCAACAGAAGAGATTGAGCTAGCCAGAAGAATCGCCAAAGGCGACATGCTCGCCAAAAAGCGTCTGGTCCAGTCGAATTTGCGACTGGTAGTTTCAGTTGCGAAGAAATATCAAGGCCGCGGATTGCCTTTCCTTGATTTGATTCAAGAAGGAAATGTCGGACTGATTCGCGCTGCTGAAAAATTTGACGCGGAACGCGGCTACAAATTCTCCACATATGCCACCTGGTGGATTCGCCAGGGGATCACTCGCGCTCTGGCTGACAAATCACGAACGATCAGAGTACCGGTGCACATGGTGGAAACGATCAACGCCCTTCGGAAAGTGACTCGTAAGCTTTCCCAAGATTTAGGGCGTCGCCCAACCATGGAAGAGCTGGCCAAGGAAATGAATGTTTCACTGACCAAGGTGAAAGAAATTCTGGCTGCCAATCGCATGCCGCTTTCGCTCGATACGCCATACGGCGAAGACGAGGACAATTCTTTAGCCGAGTTGGTTGAAGATGAGAACTCGAAGCGTCCTGAAGACTCGACGGAAGCCAGCCTGATGTCATCCGACATCCATGGCGTGCTGAAACTGTTGACGGCCAGAGAACGAGAAGTGCTCATCTATCGCTTCGGTCTTCACGATGGTAAGCAACGCACGCTCGAACAAGTCGGCAAATTGATCGGGATCACCCGGGAAAGAACCCGCCAGATCGAGCTCAAAGCCTTGCGCGCTCTGAGACAATGCAAGCAGACCTCGCGCTTGAAAGACTATCTGCACGGTTAAAGTCGACCAGCCAGTCAGCAAAGCGAGCCTCAGTACGTGCGGAGGAGCTGAGCCTTGCCGAAGCGACAGAGCACTCAGATATTGATCTGTTCGATGACGCCGTCTTTGATGAGAATCTCGCCACCTTCCAGGCGCTGGAAGATGTTCTCACCAAGGCGCACTTCAATCGGCGTTTCGATGTTGAATTGAGTGACGACGCTACCAAGAGGTAGTTCGGAAACCGTGCGGACTTGCCCTTGCATGTCTTCTTTCAACTGCTGAAGCCTGGCGCGTTCGGCTTCCATCTGGCCGCGCACCCCTTCGATTTGAGCACGGAGCTCCGGGGTTTGCCCGGCCTTCTTTTCAAGATCGGCGATTGCTCGTTTGCCCTTGAATTCGAGTTGCTGCAATTCGGCATCGATTTGCTGCAAGTTGCGGTTCAATTCGTTGCCTATTTGAATCTTGAAGTTCTCAGTAACCACAGCCTTAACTGCTATTTGTCGCATGAGTTGAATCGAATCAACCATGGAAAACCTCCTATAAAGTCTCCTCCGGCTGCGTTCAGGACTAAGCTCAGTAGTTTAGCAGAAGCTAGTCGCTTGCATGGCATACTTGATTGGAGGAGTTTTCTCATACCGCTTTCAGTCCAGAGCGAATGAACACGCACCACCGGCAGTGTAATTCTTGCAACCAGAACCGCAAGCATATCCAAAGCATAGTGCGGGTTCGGCAAGGCGACGCCATGTATCACCCAGGCCGGAACACGCCCAGACTCTGGACATAACATGCTATTCTCATGATGCAAAAGAAAGGACAATCCGAGGTTCCTGCCATGAAAGTTAGCGGATTGGCAATTTGCCCGCCTGCCGCCGCCGCCGGCAATCCAAAGGCGACGCCTGAAATCCTGGCCAGTGCGCTTGCTAAGTACTCGCGCTCGAACAAGGGTATCGACCATATACTCTCAGGCATTGACTGGACGGCGCCAGATAAGGCTGTAGATGCCATTTTCAAATTTGTCGATTACGGTCACGCCAGCATCTCAGGACTGACCGGCGGCATCGCCATGACCATAGACGGCTGCTCAATGTTACTTGCTTATAAGCTTTTCGAATTCGCCCAGTTAGGCGACGGTCAAGAGTCAAGCACGCGTTACATAAAAATGGACGCCAGCTCATTGCCTCAAGCCGACGTGCTGGGTCTGCCCAACGATCTGGCCGAGGAATGGCTTTCGCTAATGCAAGAGTCCTTCAACACTTATAAGCAGATTTACTCCCAGCTGGACGAGATTGCTAAAGCCAATCCAGCCATAGTGAAGGTGCCGGCTAACGCTGATCAAAAAACCGCCGATCGCCTGCGCAAAAATTACGCCCTGGATCGGGCCAGATACCTCATACCGCTGGCCACCAAGACTAATGTGGCGCTGGTAATGACCGCCCGCGTCTGGGCTCAAACTATCAGATTATTGGACTCTATGCCGCTTAAAGAGGCAGTCAACTGCGCATCTGCTCTAAGAACCGAGCTGGAAAAATTCGCTCCTCGCTTGATCAAGCACAGCTACAAGGATACGGCAGAACAACTGCAACAAGAGAAAGAAATCGAGGAGATCCGCAAGCACATTCTGGCAAAGGGCGTGCCGATCGATCAGCTCAAAGATCAAGTATTCGTCAGCATTCAACGAGATCTACCCGGCTTTCTTCCTGATGCCGAGGAAGTCGATCAAGCCTTCAACGGCAAGCGCAATAGATACAGCACGGTCGGCAATTCCGTCAAGCGCATCTTCGTGAGATTTGCCTGGAACAATATCGCTCTTGCCGAACTGCGCGATTTGAACAGACACAGGACAGGTCATCGTTTTTCACCATTGACCCCGGTCGGATTCTATTTGGCACCCGAGATCGATCGCAAGGAAGTAATCGGACTGCTTGAGCGCCAGGCGAAGTTCGTGCGTAAACTGGCAGAACGAGACACTCACGACGGTTCTTTCCTTTACGGTTATCTTTTAGGTACGCAAACACCTTTTGAGCACTCCACCCATGCCGATAAATTCATCTACGAAGTGGAGCTTAGAACAGGTCTGGGAGCTCATTACCGCTATGCCGAACATCTAGAAGCAGTCTGCCAAGAATTCAACAAACTCGTCCCGAAAGCAGCACCATTCATCCAGATTGGTACGGCAGAACCGGAGTAACTAAACCGAGGTGGGCACGATTCAACATTCTCGACAATTCGCCATTGTCGTTGCCCATGACAGCAAGTTTGGTATCGGCAAAAACGACAGTTTGCCGTGGAAAATAGATGAAGACAGAATCGCTTTTCGCGGTCTCACCAGTTCTGTTAAAGATCCGGGCAGCCAGAATCTCGTGATCATGGGGCGTAAGACCTGGGAGTCGATTCCGCCTCGACACAGGCCTCTGAAAGGACGGATCAATCTTGTCCTGACAGAAAACCCCTCATTATGCCTACCACCTGAGGTTGTAATTTGCCACAGCTTTGCCGAATTGACCGAGCAGATAGGATCGATTCGGTTTGAAACTTGCTTCGTAATCGGCGGCGCTTCCGTCTATGGCTACGCTCTCAAAGACAAACGCTTCGACACCATACATCTAACTGAGGTAACCGGCGATTTTCACTGCGACGTTTTCTTTCCACCGTACAAGAACCGCTTCGCACTTTTCGATCAATCACCGATCAAAGAAGAAAACGGTCAGCATTACCGTTTCAGTATCTACAAACGTGAGAACTAGAGCTTAAGTGGATTATGATAGTCAGCATAATCGATCAATAAAGGGCCAAGACGCTTGAATTCCATCCTCCTGAGAATCGCCAGAACCAGAAAAACGTCCACCATTTTTCTGGCTTTGTCTCTTGTCTCATCTATTCAACCTGAGCTGGCTAAGGAGACGGCCGTCAGCCGCGGTAAAAACCTCTTTGCCAAGGCGACTTGTGAAGGTTGCCATCCAGGGGGCGAGAATCTTTTGCACCCAAGCAAGGTCTTGAAGGGACAGAATTTTGCCAGTCGCTATAAGAACGACGCCGACATCGCGAAAGTAATCCGCAGCGGCATACGTGATACAGGCATGCCATCCTTCACAAGAGAACAATTGAGCGATGCCGAAGTAAAAGACATAATCGCCTACATCAGGAGCCTGACGGCTCCTCCACCTGCCCCGACCGGATCCAAAGGACCGAAATCTTCAGGTCGTCCGTCTAAGGCTAACGCTCCCACAAAGAAGCTTCATCCCTGAACGACCCTTCTCTCATGGATAACCAATTCACTGCTGAACTTGTCTTGCGCGGCTACTCAGTCGGCATTTTTCCCATGGGCGACAAGCGAGGCATCGCCTGGTATTCAGCCGATCCTCGCTTCATCATCGATCTCGATAATTTTCACGTGCCGAAAAGATTGGCCAGAAAATACAAGCAAAAGCTATTCGATATGCGGGTGGACACAGCCTGGGATGAGGTGATCCGAGGTTGTGCTGATCGCGATCAGACCTGGATTACAGACGAAATGATCCGTGTCTATACCGAACTTTTTGAACTTGGCTATGCTCATAGTATCGAGGCCTTTCAAGACGAAAAACTTGTTGGGGGGTTGTATGGGGTGAGCATTGGCGGTGCCTTTATGGGAGAATCCATGTTTCACAGGGTTTCCGATGCTTCCAAAATGTGTTTGGTCTACCTGGCGAAGCGCTTGAAGGAGCGTGGTTATATTGTCCTTGATTCACAATTCATGAGCCCGCAAACTCAATATCTGGAGCATTTCGGCGGCAAATTGATTCCTCGTTCGCAATATCTTCAAATGCTTCAAGAAGCCTTGCAACTCGACTGCATTTTCAACTGAAGAGGCTCCTGTCTGAACAACAAGAGCCTCTTCGCTAAGGTTTTGATCGAACTTGCGATTATTTGCCCTTATGAAAGGCTTTTTTGGTCTTCTCACCCATCGCTTTCATACCCTCACCAATTTTTTTCGGTCCCCACATGAGGCCGCGGCCGACGGCCTTGCTTGCCTTCACGACTTTGTTATCACTTGACGAGGTGTTTGCAGCATCAGTCGGCGTTATGGCGGCGCAAGAAACCGCAGACAAAAGCGCCACTAAGAACAATTTATTCATGAGCATCTCCTTAACGTAGCCACTTCTATTTTTTCATTAGTGCTCCACTTTGTGCTGATTTTGTTCTCATCAGGCTACTGCTCAGGTAATAAGGTAGACTGGCGGGCAAAATCATCCCTCAACTTGGGCACCTAAAAAGGTCAATGTCTTTGATTATCAAAGAAAGCGATCAGCACAAATTTTGCCAGGAACATGAGCACTAAGTACACTATATATGTTGCTGCAGTTGGGTTAGCCTGGTTTTGAGCGAACTATCTCCGACAGGCAGATTGACGAACAAACCATTCGTTCGGTTTCATTTAAAAGCGGAAAGGTCGGGTAGCCATGGCACTATATGCAGATTTACACCGGCACCTCGGAGGTGCACTTCATCCCCGCATAATTTACAAATTTCTGCAGCGGCACGATCATCCTGTGCTGGGCTACTTCCCTGACTACGATGGTTTTTACAACTGGTTCACTCGACCTTGTCGTACTTTGGAAGAGTTCGTAAAAATTCACACTTTGGTTGAGGAACTGCAGAGTTTCGAGCACCTCCCCTATTTTTGCCTGCGCCTCTGCCGGGGAGCTTATACCTTCGAGAATTTGCAATATCTGGAATTGCGTTACAACCCTTACTTCCGCACGGATAAATCGCTTTCGCAAGCGAAGAGAATCGGCCAAATGAAAGCAATTGTCGAGGTGATTTCGGCCAATCTGCGTCCGGCCGAATACCCGATTACGGTCAAGCAAATTATCTGCTTGGATCGTCGCTTACCACCGCACATCAACGATGCGATCTTGAAAGTGGCGAAGGATAATTTGGGACCGGTAGTTGGCATCGATCTTGCTGGACCTGAAATCAATCCAGGCGAATTTGACGAATGGGTCAAAATGATGGGAAAAGCTCGCGCAGCTGGGCTTAAGACCACCTGCCACCTGGGCGAAACTGGCATTGAAAACGTGCACGAAAAATACTTTTTGGTTCTGGACAGAATTGGTCACGGCATTCACATTCCACTTCTGAAACCGGAAATGCTCAAAGAATTGGCCCGAAAACAGATCACACTGGAAGTTTGTCCGACCAGTTATCGCCAAACAGGAGTTCTGAAAGATCTCAGTGATCTACGCACGGTATTCGACCGCTGCCGCAAGGCTGGTGTTGCCATTGCAGTGTGCACGGACAACCCGGGAAGAAATCCAACCCCGTGTACGTTACCGGGAGAATATGAACGACTGATCGATCACGATGTGATCGATTTTGCCGAACTCAAGCGCATACAAAATGAGGCCTTTCGGTCCGCTTTCGGTTTTGTTGGGACCACCCGGTCTTAGCTCTAACGAGGGATAGTCCCATCGAGGGATGAGTCCTTAGTTGCTTCACATCATTTTTTGGGGCCGATTACTGTCACATATACGTTTTCATTCTTCAAATTATCGTTTGCAAGTCGTTCAATGCAAACGCGAGATCCGACCGTCAAGATTGTGCGAAGAACAGCCTACATACATGCGCGAGCCTCGATCAAAGATGATCAATTTGAGTTGGTTGAAACCGTCCGGAAGGCCCAACCTGTTCCGTAACAGTTGCAATTTCGGACAATAGAAAGTACTCTATGATCTGTGTGGTGTTGTTAGGAACAAGTGCATAACAATCGCACTTACTA
>PSRH01000086.1 GCA_003175915.1 Candidatus Melainabacteria bacterium
CGCTCACGACCCACTTCAAAAGCCGCTTTGGTAAGGAAGAAAAGTTTCATTATAGGCCGCAACACTTGAATAACCTCCCTAAACCACCCTTAGCTGATTATCCAGCAAGACCAAGGAAATGAATTGACTAACCAGGGACAAGGCTACAATTCGACAAATGAACTCTAAAAAGCATGCTCGAGTACTGAACCGACTGCTCTCAGCCTACTTAGAGCAGAAAACCCTGGCAGATTATACAACAGCATCAAACAAGGATCGGCAAAGGCCAGAGTTCAAGTCGTTCTGGGCCACTCTAGACAAGGATTTAATCTCTTACTATACTTACGTATGTGTTCCCGGGATCTGCCCCTGCTTGAGAGAAAATCCACGAATATGGACAGCAACGAATTACCGGTCAGGCAAAAGGACGTACTCAACTTGATCGCTCAGCTTACTGACGAGAACGGTTATCCTCCCACGCTGGCGGAGCTTGCCAAGGCACTCGGTCTGAAGAACAGGATGACCGTGCATCAGCACGTAGCCGCCCTCAAAAAAAAGGGCTTCGTGCAGTGGGAACCCGGGCTTAATCGCTCTTTGCGGGTGATCAGCGATAGTCCTTCTAAAGGCAAAACTGTCTTTAAAGAAAAAGAGGAAGCAAAGCCGGCCGGTATTCCTCTGGCTGGCACAATCGCCGCCGGCAGGCCTATCGATGCGATTCAGTCCAGCGAGTACATTGAGATTGATGGCAACCATGCCAAAGAAGGCTGTTTCGCTCTCAAAGTCAAGGGAGACTCGATGATTGAGGAAGGTATCTTCGACGGTGACTACGTGATCATCAAGCCTAACCCTGCACCCCGCAACGGCGAGATTGTTGTGGCCTTGCTCGATGATGGCTCGGCTACCTTGAAAAGGTTCTACAAGGAAAACGGTAAGTTTCGCCTGCAACCAGCCAACAAGGAATACAAGCCAATCGTGCTTGATCAATATGAGGACATTCAGATCCAGGGAACGGTGGTCGCTCTCTATCGCAAGTTGTAGGTAGGAGTGATTTTAGTCCCGGCCGCTAAACAATTGTTTGAAGATCTTGGGTAAGGGATGGGCAGTATCAACCTCGATCGTCTTTTCATTCTCATAGTTGACCATGCCTGATTTGCCATTGGCCGCCCGCTTGACGAAGCGGACTTCGGTATAGACAACGCGTACTTTGGCGCCGCCCGTTACTTTGGAAAATCGCGCCGCCAATTGGGCCGCCTCCCTGATTGTCGTCTGCGGTGGTTCATTTTTGCTGCCGGGCGTTTTGATGAGCACGTGCGAACCACTATGTCCCAGAACGTGCAACCAGAGATCGCGAGGCTGGGAGAGTTTGCTCAATAATAAATCATTTTCCTGACGATTGCGGCCGACGTAGATCGCCCATCCATCGGAGGAGGTGACGTTGAGCAAGCGAGATTTTTTCCTTTTCTGCGAAGCTGGACTTTCTTTTATTTTTGCTGGAATCGGCCCACTTTGTCCTCGGTTGAGTGCCCTCAGCCCGGCAATATCGGAGGTAGTTTCGATTGCTTTCAACTTCTCTTGCGCCTTTTCTATTCTCGATTCGGTGTCCTGCCACGCCAGCTCAGCGGTTCGTTGGCGATTTCTCACCTTGGCAAATTGACGGTAGTAGTTTTGAGCGTTTTGCGATGCCGTGAGATTGTTATTCAAGGGAATGACGATCTCCTCCAGAGCTTCGCTAAAAATGTTCTGGCAGACAAGTTCCAGCTGTCCTGAGGAAATGGTATGGAGATTGGCCAGAATCAAATCCCCGCATAGCTTGGACTTTTCCAGGCTGGCGCCATTCTCGCGACCCTGGGAAATGGCCTGCCAGCGAGTCTTAAGCTTTTCGATTTCGGTTTGGGCTTCTTTGAGCATGCGCTCCTTCGTTTGCCGGAAGACTTCACCTGCCTCCTTAGCGCTGTAGAATTGTTCGACCAGATCATTCACCGCCGGCAGTATTAACCATTGGTCCGATGCCTTTGCCTCATCGGCAAGATCCAAAACGGTATACCTGGACAGATCCGACCTCATTGCCGGCTTGAACTGGCTGTCACCTTGAATTCTCTCAAGACAACTCCAGAGGCGTTCCTCCATTAGTTGCCGGCTTTGCCCGACAGCATCCTTGCGTACTGCCTCGATTATTTCCCCAGCCAGGTTTTTACCAAGGCCGGAATAATTTGAAGCCAGCCATTTTTCCAGAGAGTCTTCGAGAGAGGCGGGAGGATCTAAAGCCGTCAATTCGAAAGCCGACCAGCGTTGGCTAAATTCTTCTTTTTTCAGGGTGAATATACTGGGCCGCTCTTGCCCGGGCGGACGGGCATATTTCAAGCCTGGCTGAATTTGGCGAAAGCGACTCATCTCACTATTGACCAGGTGAGAGGCAGCAATTATTTTTTGATCGCTGCGTTCCCAAAAAATCAAATTGCTGTGCCGCCCCATTATTTCTGCGCTCAGGGTCTTAAGGGTTGCCCTACCGACTTCGTCTAAACAAGAAAAGATCAAATCGACTATGCGTTCTCCCGGCAATTGCTCGATCCCGACGAGAGTGGCTCCGTAGAGCGCCTTTTTCAGAATTGTGGCAAAGCTCGTGCGCATCTCGTTGCCGGATGTTTTCCGATCGGTGGACGTTCTCACCATGGATAATCGTCCATAAATCGGATGCGCCGATAGGCGAAATTGGCTGGCGCCACTTTTAGCACGAAAGGAGAGAATTAGTTCGTCACGACCGAACTGACAGACTCCATCTACTTTCCGGTTGATGATAAGCGGCTGAGACTCAGCGAGAACTGCTCTCATGGTAAGCGCATCGAATGGTTGCATGGCTTTACTCAGTCGGGTTTAATAGAGACAATTTAGCAAATATACATGCCGATATGAACCTTGGCACTATCTTATCCAACCTTTCCACTGGTAAGACAATTGACCAGGCAGCATCGTTGTATGCAAGTGCGTGAAATCCATTGGCGTAAGAAGGACTTAGACAGCCGCTCTGACATGGTGCTAAAGAAGCAAACGCAAGGCAAGTTGCTGGTCATTACCGGCCCATCGGGGGTGGGCAAGGGTACGCTTGTGCAAAGATTATTGGCCGAAGTAGCGGGCATCAAGAAATCAGTATCCGTGACAACGCGGAGCGCCAGGCCGCATGAAGTCGACGGCATCGATTACTTCTTTAAAAGCACAGAGCAATTCATGAACATGGTGAAGGAGCATCAGTTCATGGAATGGGCAGAATTCGCCGGCAATCTTTACGGCACCCCCAAGCAATGGGTAATGGAAGAGCTGGGCGCCGGTTTCGATGTCATCCTGGAAATTGAGGTACAGGGCGCCAAGCAGATCCGCCAGGGGCACCCACAAGCCGTTTTGATCTTCCTGTCACCACCATCTTTTGAGGCCCTCAAGGATAGGCTCGAGAAAAGGGCGACAGAGCCGCCAGATAAACTGGCCATAAGACTTGCCAAAGCCGAACAAGAAATGAAAGAAAAATCGCTCTTTCAATATGAAGTTGTTAACGACAACATAGATGAAGCTGTCAATAAATTGCGCGATATCGTATATTCTGAAAGAGAAGAAAAAGCACGCGGAGGCAATAGACTCGCGAAATGAGTACTACAAGAATTCTTGATCAGCTCCTGGACAATCATCCCAACCGCTACGAACTTGTTTTGAAAGTCTCCCAAAGAGCCAAACAGATCAAGAACGAGACACGCGAGCAACACAAGGCGACCAACGCCGTTATTCAAGCGCTTCAAATGGTAGCTGCGGAAGGGGATGGCACAATTCTCATCTCTCCATCCGGCTATTTGACCTACTGAGCGAAAAAAAGAATTGTAGGGGCGATGCCGTGCCTCGCCCGGGCTGGGCATGGCCCAGCCCCTACCTTGGCAACCGCCTCAGTGGGGCTTTTCCCAGTTGCATTTTTAGGGCCCTTATCTTAATATTTTCGCAAGATTGTTGTTTTGGCGAGGCGGACAAAGCTTGGACGTCGTCTATTTTGCCATCATGGCCCTAATGTTTTTATGGTTGATCGACTCGTGGCATTGTCGATTCTTCTGGACGTCCATTCTGCTGTTCGGCGACTGGTCCGAGGGCCTAGACGTTAACTGGGGCTTTGAGATCTTCTGTTATTGGGCTTTCCCAGCCTGCTGGCTCTTTGCCTTCTGCGAAATCTATATTCTCTACTTCCGCTAAAAACGAGCTGAGTCCAGCCTGGCCAGCCACTTTTAAGGCGAGCTCGCCGAGGATTTCTTTGATCTCCTCCACTTTTGTCACTTGCGTCAATCTGGCTCGAAACGGGGCGCTGCCAGGAATACCTTTCGTGTAATGCGTCAGGTGGCGGCGCGACTCGTTAGTCCCGACTCGCAAGCCTTTATAGCGAATCAGTCCGAGAGCGTGCCCGTAGGCCAAGGCAAGTCTTTCTACCTCGGTCGGCGCTTCAGGCAGGCAGCCGCGCTCAAGATATTCGTCTATTTGGGCAATCAGCCATGGGTTGCCTAAAGTGCCTCTGGCGACAGCGACGCCATCGCAACCGGTCTCCTCCAGGAGGCGCATGGCGTCCTCTGCTTCAAAGACATCACCATTGCCGAATACAGGTATGGACAAATTGCGTTTCACGCCTGCGATGGCGCCCCAATCCGCCTGCCCAGAATAAAGCTGCTGGCGCGTACGCCCGTGCACTGTTACGGCACAGACACCTGCTGCTTCCAGCATTTGACCGAACTGGACGGCGTTGCGATTTTGGTCGTCCCAACCGAGTCTGAATTTGACCGTAAGGGGAATCTGGATTGCCTCTTTGACGGCAACGACGATCTCACGGGCCAGCTCCGGCTCTCGCATAAGGGCACAGCCATCCTTGCCTTTGGTGATTTTTGGCACCGGGCAACCCATATTGATATCGATAAAGTCTGCCCCTTTGGCCTCCGCCATTTGGGCAGCCTGAGCCATAACATCCGGTTCATGGCCGAAAATTTGAATGCCAATCGGTCGCTCATCACTAGCCAGGTCCATGAGCCTGGTTTCCGGCCGATGCATCAAAGCGCGGGAAGAGACCATCTCCGTCGCTAACATACAGTGCTTGTCCACGCGCCGGACGATGTGGCGAAAGACAAGGTCCGTGACCCCGGCCATAGGAGGCACATAGACGCGGCTTTTCAAAGATAAATTGCCAATATTGATCGGCATCGCGCTCAAGCTAATCAGGGACGTTACGTTTCCTAAGTTTACGTTATATAGTTGCCTTGGTGGATGCGCAATCTAGAAATGGCGGTCTGGATGAAACAAATATGGCAAAAATTCCGGCTTAACTGGCAGCTTTTGCTCCTTGCCGTGCTGTTCCTGCTCCTTTTCGGACAAGCAACGGTGCGCAGTGAAGAGGAATACCCTACTGTTAGAGGTACAGTTACTGACGAGAACCTGAAGCCACTGGCGGGTGTCGGGGTAAAGCTTATCAGTAAAGATGCTTCAGTCAACCTTTCGACTACTACCAAAGGCACCGGTCAATTCATATTGCCTCATAAGCCATGCAAATCTTTATGCCTGGAAGTGAGCCCCCGCAAAGGTTCCTCGCTTGCCACAGCCCGGATCGAGAATATTCCCGGGGAAGAAAGCCGGCGGATTGTTGTGGAATTGCAACGCGGATGTGAAATTCATGGACGGGTCGTACATGAAAATAAGGGGCTAAAGGGGCTTTCCGTCTCGGTCACTGCCGCCAGCGAAAACCACAAGCACGAAAAACTTGTGCACGGCGGAGGCCGAACTAAGACTGGTCGCGATGGTACTTTTCAGTTGATTTTGACTCCCGGCATGAAAACCTTGAGCATTGCCAACGAACGCTATGAGGATCTAACCCCCTCCTATGCGCGCAAACTGACGGTTGAAACCGACGGTATCATCCCTGATATCGAACTGCCCTTAAAACACAAGCCCAAAATCGGAAGTCAAGAATGAAAGTCGCTTACTTCGACTGCCAGTTTGGTGCTGCCGGCGACATGCTCTTGGCTGCTTTAATCGGCGCGGGACTGCCGATCGAGCCATGGCTTACCGAACTGAAAAAAATCGATCTGCCGGCCAACAGCTTTAAGATAACAGTCGATGATGTTATGCGTTGCACAGTGGCCAGCAAGAAAGTTTCGGTCCTGTCTCCCAAAGGGCATGAGGAGCGGATTCTGGCCGAAATCAAAACGATCATTAACCACTCCAAGATTGCTCCAGAAGCGCAAGCTCTGGCTCTTGCGATTTTCCAGAGATTGGCAAAAGCGGAGGGAAAGGTGCACGGTATACCTGCCGAGCAAGTGCATTTTCACGAAATTGGAGCGATCGACTCGATCGTAGACATTATTGGTTTTGCCATCGGCTACACGATGCTTGGCATAGAGAAGAGCAGCGTTTCAGCACTTCCTTTAGGTAGTGGTACAGTGAAAACCGAGCATGGCCTCTTGCCCGTGCCCGGCCCGGCCGTGTTGGAACTCCTCAAAGAAGCCGGCGCACCCATAAATCAATTTCAATGCAATGCCGAATGTCTGACACCCACCGGCGCTGCTATATTGACTGAAATCGCCGCCAACTGGGGTGAAGTGCCCGCTTTCGACGTTTTGGCCGGCATCGGATATGGTGCAGGAGATCGCGACCCTGGCGATTTTCCTAACGTTTGCCGTCTTCTTGTCGGTGTGACATCCGCTGAAAGTAGACGTTTTATGACGGAGACCATTTCTGTTCTTGAGACTAATCTCGATGATCTCACCCCGCAGATTTTAGCTTTTACGAGCGGTGAGCTTTTAAAGCAAGGCGCCTTAGACGCCTTCGTCACTCCCTGCACTATGAAAAAAGGAAGAAGTGGGCATCTGCTTACGGTAATCTGTCAGCCAAAGGATAGTCTACGCCTGCAGGAAGAAATTCTGCTGAAGACTTCGTCCTTAGGCGTTCGCGGCCACGAAAGCAGACGGCTTATTGCGCAGCGAGAATGGCAGAGTGTGCAACTCAATGGCGGCGAACCTATTCGCATTAAGATCGCCAAAGATTTGCAAGGCAATTTGATCCATGCCCACCCTGAATACGAGGATTGTGCCGCTTACGCCGCCCACTCTGGCTTAAACCTGGAAGAGGTTTTCCGACAAGCTTTGGCTAAGTACCGCAAAAGCTAGAGCGCTTGGTATGGATAAAGACGAAGCCAGGGCTATTTTGCAAGAGCACATCAACCACTGGAAGCAGCTTTCCTACGAAGAACTACGCAGTCGTCTCGAGCGCAAAAATGGCGAGGTTATAGAGGTCAAAGGCCCTTCCGGAACGGACTATTGCCTTGAGATGGAAGTGAGATGGGAAACTCGTCCGGGAGAAGCCATCCGCGTGCTCGGCTCAATAGACGATGGCGGTCTCGCCTCGCTTCTCCCGATTTCTGCCGACTTTATCGTCTATCCGGAAGGCAGAAAATCTAACTGACCGGGAGCACGATGCCTCTATGGGAGAGGTTTTTCGCTCGCTAGAATTAATATACAAAGTTTTATCACATCAGTGTTTTCAGACTTTTGTGTATCCGTAAACCTTCGCACCATGCCGGTTTCCAGAGAGTTCAAAACCCGCGTTTTTTTCGTTACAGATGCGGCTGTTCTGATGGAAAACGCATACCCACCTATGTCCCCTGATTAGCGAAATCTAGGGGCATGACTCTGTAACTGGTGG
>PSRH01000252.1 GCA_003175915.1 Candidatus Melainabacteria bacterium
GAAAAATCGCTGAAGCTCTTCAGCTTTAGCGCCTTAGCTAGTTGTTGCATGACGCTTGCCAGATGTTCCGCGCCAAAGACGAGCATGGCGATAACCAAGAGCGCCAGGTGCCGCTTAGCGGTAAGCGGCGCGATCAGCATTAAAGACATGATTACAACGAAAGAAGGTTGGCGTTTGCGTTCGGTGAAGAACAAACTGAGAAGCATTGCTGCGCAACATGCGAGATAGTACAAACCCGATTCGCTGCTGATAGCAAGTGGGTTCCATTCACCAATTTCTAGTTGCATGCTGCGAATTACCGGCACCAGAAACTCAAGCAAACGTGCACCGAAGGGGTTGACCAGGTGTGCTGCGAAGCTGACAATCATAACCAGCCAGATGCGTCTTATGTCGGCAAGCCTGTTACCGGCTTTGAAGAGGACAATTGACTGGACGATCGCCCAAATCAAAATCACCGATAAACCGCTCAGGAAACCGCCGTGAATATTTGCCCACGGGACAATTATGACGGGAAGGAGCCAAAGCCACTTCGTGGAGCCGAGCGTCGCTTCTCTCAATATCAAACAAACAGCCGCAAAGAACAGGTAAGTAAACAGGTGCGGCCTAATCACAACAATGCCCGGTCCCATCACCTGCAAGGCAAACAAGATCACGAATGCTCCCGAAAATAGCCCGAAGCCGGCTTGCCGCAGAGGCAGAATTAGTAAGCCAACAAGCGCGGCAACCAGCAAGCCCTTGAAGAGCACGAGCCCGAGCACGCCGCCTGTATGGTACCAGGAAGCCATCATTACATCGAACAACCATTCGTGGTCGATGCAATAAAAGCCCTGATTGACATATGAATAAGAGTCGGCCGTCGGTATCTGGTGAAGGCGCAAGATATCCTCGCCAAAGCGCGTATGTCCCCAGATGTCTGGTTCCGCCACGTTGGCAAAAGTGATGAGCACGAAAACTGCTACGCAGCCAACAATGAATGCAAAGTTCAACCACCTATCCAACCGATCGCCAAACGGATTCGAGGACTTGCTTGATTCAGTCATATCTTGCGCTTCTGTCATGACAATAGGTGCCCCAGCCAAATGCCCGTAGGCGGCATGATAGCACGGCAGTTCGCGCCAGTTTGCCATCACTGAAGGTAGTATCAAAGCGATGCGGATTGTCGCCAGCCCCTCAGGATCGCTGGCGCAGTCCACCAGGTTAGCCGGGCTTATATAATGTTACCCATCCGGAGCTTCTGGCTGAAGCGAAGACAACTTGCTGCCCGATGGCACGATGACAAGCGTACCCCAACCGTTTAGTAATCTCCTAGAAACATGGCAGAAAAGCGGATTATCAGAGGCAATCGTCGCCAAACGCGCGCCTATATCGGTTTGGGTTCAAACGTCGGGGACCGCGTCGGCTACGTCCAGCAGGCCATGCAGTTGCTCAAAGACGTTCCGCGGATCAAGATTATTGAGTGCTCAAGCCTCTACGAAACCCAGCCCACGGAGCAAAACGCTTCCAACTGGTTCGTCAACGCAGCAGCAGCAATCGAGACCAACCTGACCTCCGAGGAGCTGCTCGATGTCTTAAAAGATATCGAATCCCGCCTGGACAAGCTGCATGGCACAGAATTTGCCATCAAGCATGACACGCTTTCCTCCGACCACGGCAAAAAGAGGATTATTGATCTGGACATCCTCTTCTTTGGCGACCAAACAATCGACAGTGATCAACTGAAAATACCCCATCCCATGGTTTGCCGCAGAGCCTACGCGCTTGTTCCTTTGCTGGAAATCGCCCCTGAATTGACCCATCCGACAAGCAAAAAGAGTGTTGCTCAACTGCACGAGGAGCTGCCGGAGCCCGAGCTCGTCTATCTTTACGGCACGCGTGAAACGGAAATCGGTTCGGGATAACAATGATGTTCAAAGTCGGCATCGACATCTGCTCAATTGATCGCATTCGTTCGGCCTACGACCGGTATGGCGAGCGTTTCCTCAGCAAAATTCTTACTGCCAATGAATCAGGCTATGTTTTGAGCCGGCAGAAGCGCACGGTGGAAACTCTAGCCGGACGCTTTGCCGCCAAAGAGGCCGTGGCCAAGGTTTTAGGAGTGGGCTGGCGCGGCATCAACTGGAAAGAGATTGAAATAGAAAGGTGCCCGAGCGGCGCACCGCAAGTGATACTGCATGGCCGGGCCGAGGCTCTGGCCAGGAAGCTCAACCTCACCCATTTCGAAGTCAGTTTAAGTCATGAAAGAGACTTCGCCGTCGCTTCTGCAATCGGCTATAGTCAAACTGGCTAAGCAGTGCCTGACCGTTTCAGCCCACCTCTTTTCTCCAGAGGTTCATCCTCTTCTTCCGCTGGACCCGCTTCAGGGTCCGGGTCAGTAGCGGCTCTAACCGGTCGCCCTATGGACATGGCAATCATCAGGCACTGATCGATTCGTTCCATTACTTCCTGGGGAAATTCGCCAATCTTGTTGACCAAAAGGGTTTTTGGAATAGTAGCAATGACCGTGCAGTCAATCACACTATCCAATCTCAATCCGCCCAATTGGCCTTCTGGGCTGTTCATAGCTACTTCAACCTGGGTTTGCTCGCGGCGGGCACGGGTGATGTTGCTGGTTAAGGGGACGAGAAGAACATCGTCCAGGCGGGCATTGTTATAGTCATTGGAAATAATGACGGCGGGACGGCGTTTGGTCTGCGTTTGCCCTTCGTCGGTTGTGTAGGGAAAGGAAACCAGAACGACGTCTCCCTTCCGATATTGCGTAGGCTTTGTTGCTGTCACTTATGGTAAGCGCTCCGCTCGCTTCATCTTTCGATGCACCGCGCAGGTCCATTCTATCAATCTTGAAAACCCATTAGCGGCGAAGCTAGGCACCTTCAAGGCGCTGCCACGTTTGCGTTTCAAGGAAAAACTTAGGCGTATGCCTCATCGCTCTTAGCGTCGGGCTTAAGAGCCGTTGAAGCGTTCATTCTATGAACTTCTGCCCGGGTCGCATGCTCGAAGTAATCATCAGCGAAATCCTTAGCCACAGACCAGATTTCCTTAATGATTACCGACTCTACCCGCACGGGTTTTGCACCGCGTTGGTTTTGCTTTTTCTTCTTTCCAAAGAGTCCCATGCAGACACACCACAAGGCATACATTTTTAACTTTAGTGAGTATATCACCAGATCCTTGCAAAGGGTACTGAAATCTAGCGCCAGCGGCAAGATTTAAGCTTTTTGCCCAGTGATATTTTGGACCTCTTTGCAGCCCTCCGGTGGCTGGTTTTGCCGTATTTATATGTCCGCGCCGCCAGCTTAATTAGCTCTAAAGTCCCGTCATTATTGGCTTCCCAGCCCCAAAGTTGTGGCTATTTTCGCTTTGCTTTCGCTGCCGCTCCAGCCTTCTCGGCAAAACGCCGTTGCAAGAAGTCAATTGTCCTTTGAGTCGCGCCTCCCGGAATAAATATCTCTGCCACGCCCCGCTTCAAAAGTGCTTCCCTGTCTTCATCGGGTATGACGCCGCCGCCGAATAGGATGATGTCGGCCGCCCCTTTCTCCTTCAATAGATCAAGCACGCGCGGGAAAAGGGTCATATGGGCGCCGGAGAGAATACTCAGGCCAATGGCATCCACGTCTTCCTGAATGGCCGTTTCCACGATCTCTTCAGGCGAGCGGTGCAAGCCTGTATATATAACCTCCATACCGGCGTCCCTGAGCGCCCGCGCCACTACCTTAGCACCTCGATCGTGACCGTCCAGGCCCGGTTTGCCGATTAGAACGCGAATTCTCTCCTGGCTCACTTCACCTTCTCCGCCAGCACTGCTTCAATCAGATCATAGTTGGTCAAATCTCGCCTGTTCAGTATATAGAAACACCTCTTTGTCCTCAGCATAGCCATCTTTAGATATCTCGGATGACGAAACTTGATCAATTCGCCCCAGGTTAGTTTCGCCTTCCACCACAAGGTCGCCAATTGCACGCCCTCCGGACCGCTCTTAAACCAGCGCACTTCAAACAAAGCCGGAATCAAAATCATCAGGTTGAAACATAAAAGCACAGCGTACAAAAGAAACTCGTTGGCATGCCGCGAGTACGGCCTTGCCCCATGGTGATGAGAAACATCGCTCATAATCAAGGCAATATTGAGGACTACGACAAGAATAAAACCACCGAGGCGCAGGGCTATTTTCCAGAGAGGCAGCCGGCCTTCGATAATAGCGGGAAGATTGCCTTGTCTCTTTGCTGGTTTGGAGGCTTGCCCACTGTTTTGAGGAGCTTGAGCTTGACTGGCTTGTTGTCGCACACTTTCATCCGGACCTACAGGCCCTTGCTCACCTTTGGACTTCTTAGCCCTGTTGTCCTTGATAATGCGCTTCGTCACGCGGTCCTTCCTCATGGCTAATCAAGGGCGATTGTACCGTTGACTACTCATTATAGGGTGAGCATCTCCCCCCGTTAAGTCCAGAATCGACGGTGATATCGCATCTGATGCGGAGGAAAACCCCGACTTGCAGCCAGACCTTTACTACTTTAATTAGGCTAAACTCAAGATCTGCTAAGCCAATGAAATGCTATAAGCATTTATGGACGGAGGCCTGACAAGCAATGCCGATTTGGCTCCGGACCACTGTCAACCCTTCGGACAACTATTCATGACCAAAACCAAAGTCGGTCATTTCATGCTTGACCGCATCAAAGAAGCGGGCGTCGACTTAACGTTCGGCATCCCGGGTGATTATGTCTTGCCCGTCTACGCGGCTCAGGAGCGCTGCGGTTTCAAAACCGTGGTCATGACCCACGAACCATCGGTCGGCTTTGCCGCCGACGCGTACGCCAGAATCAAGGGCCTGGGCGTGGCCCTGGTTACATACGGCGCAGGCGGACTGAACATCATCAATTCTGTTGCTCTTGCTTATGCCGAAGAATCGCCGCTTCTGGTGATAAGCGGCTCCCCGGACACTAAATTCCGCAGCCAGAAGGCAGAACTGCACCATTGCGTAAAGTCCTTTGAAAGCCAGCTGAAAGTCATGGCTGAAGTGACTGAATCCCACGCACTGATTACCAATCCCAAGACGGCATGTGAAGAAATCGACCGGGTAATCACGACGACGAGGAAGCGCTCTCGTCCAGGCTACCTGGAGCTACCACGAGACATTTTGAACATCGAGGTGGAAATACCTTCCCGGATTCCCGGCGCTGTCGGTGGTGAACCGCGCGGACTATCCGAGGCCATCGCCGAGATTGAAGCCAGGTTGGGCACAGCAAAACAACCAGTGCTTCTGGCCGGTGCTCAAATTCACCGGTTCAAAACAATCGACAAAGTAGTCGGTCTAGTAAACAACCTCAATATTCCCGTCGTCACTTCGATCTTAGGCAAGACTGCCTTTCCCGAGTCACACCCGAATTTCATCGGCAGTTATTTCGGCAAGTTTGGTGATCCGAAAGTGAGGGAATATGTCGAGTCCTGCGATCTGATCCTGTGTTTGGGCGCTGTTCTCACGGAAATGGAAACCGGTGGATACTCCGCCAGCCTGCCGCAGGACAAACTAATTCTGGCTAACTCACACGAATTGACAATCGGACAGCACTCTTATCCGTATATAGATTTCGTTATGCTGCTAGATAAATTATTGAAGAGCACCACATCTGGTGCCCTAAAAGGCAAGAAATTCGCCGTTCCTTCCCTGCCAGCAGAAAAGTTCGATCTCGAACCAAATCAAAAAGCCTTGAGCGTCGGAGCAATGATGGACACACTCAATAAGATGCTGGATGAGCGCTATCGAGTGGTAACCGATTTAGGAGACTGCCTCTATGCCGGCATGGGACTGAAAACCGATCAATTCATTGCCCCCGGTAACTATTCAAGTATGGGCTTCGGAGTGCCGGCCGGCATCGGCGCTCAGCTAGCCGATCCCAAACGGCGGTCGCTCATCCTGGCTGGCGACGGCGGTTTCCAGATGACCGGCAACGAACTGACAACGGCCGCGAAACTGGGCATCAACCCCATCGTTGTACTCTTCGACAATGCCAGCTACGCCATGATGCGATTCATCGATCAGAAAAAGGACTACTACGAACTGAACCGCTGGGACTACGTAGGAGTGGCCAAAGCCTTAGGCGCAACCGGCGTGAAAGTGACCACGAAGCATGAGTTTCAAGAGGCTCTCAAGTCAGCGGAAAGTTGCACGGGCCCGATGCTCATTGACTGCATAATTTCCGAAACCGACATCTCACCAACCCTAAAACGCCTCACCGACCACTTCGGACAAAAACTGCGTGCCACAGCTAATTAAGCGGCTGCGCCCCAGCAGCAAAACCGCCCGCTATACTCTGTTAATTACCCTCATCGCAGCAGTTATCTCAACGACAGCCTGCGTCTTGGGGCACGCTCCAGACACGTACGGAGTTTATGTTGCCTGCCTGGATGGTAGCAATGTGCATATGATCCTCTCTAGCCCCACGCGGGAACTTACTCACGTGCGCGTTTCTCCTGACCAACAATGGATAACTTTCACGCGATATAACCACTTCGGACTGAATGGCACCGCCTCGGAAGATGATGGCTATAACAAAACCGAGATAATGATTGCCCGCATTGACGGAACCGCTGCCCAAACAATTATCTCGCCCACAGAAGGGGCAGGAAATGCCAATAGCAGTTGGACTCCGGATGGCCACGGTTTGGTTTACTGCTCTTCAAACAATCCAGATCACCTACCGCAAGACCTGGTCATCGATCTTAAAACACGCAAAATTAGTCGGCTTCCCACGCCACCAGGAATGATGGTGGCCGATCCGCATTGGGTTG
>PSRH01000053.1 GCA_003175915.1 Candidatus Melainabacteria bacterium
GCCGTAAGAAGCAAGCTCAAGTCTTCAAAGCCTGATTCCAAGCCATCTTTGAACTCAAGCCGATAAAACCCAGCCGGACCGGCAAAGGTTTAATGAAACCTCTCACACCCAGCTCATAGTTTTCTCACAATTATTTAATTAAATTGGGTTTAGAGAAAGCCTTGTTCCAACAGTTAGGCAGCAGTTACTAGTCGATGAAACTCCCCAGTGTAAGAATGCCTGATCTGCTTGGAAACTTTGTGTCTTTGGGAGTAACGCGCTTTAACTGGAGCAGCCGATGCTGATGATAGACAATCAACCTGTGGGATTGCGGGAATTCTATGCGGGTCAGGCAGCGCATGCCTACAACGAATGTGATTTCCAGCTGGCCGAGCGGCTTTTCAAGCAAGCTCTGGCACAATCGGAACGCAGTGGAGTCAAGGGTAAAGATTTGGGTGACGATCTAGGCAACGTGGCTAGAGCCTGTCACCAGCAAGCCAAATTTGCCGAGGCCGAGCAATTTTATCGTCGCTCCCTGACCTCGCTTGAATCTAGCGTTGGCAACCGGCATCCGGAAGTGGCCGATGTTCTCCATGATCTGGCCAGAATTAAATGTACGTTGGGCGAATTTGCCGAAGGAAAGCAACTGCTTGGTCGGGCGCTTAATATCAGGACTGAGTTGTTTGGTGCCGCCGACCCCCAGGTGCTGGCCACTGAGCAAGAACTGGCATCGATTCCCAACTCGCAAGAAGAATCAGTAGTCGTAAGACACTTGTCCGTTGCGAAAGAAATACCGATAGAAAGCGAATCTTTTCCACCCAGCGACCCCAGCCGGGGCCTGCAAGTAATCGTTCCTGACCCGGATTCAATCACCCTTGAGCTGAACGCGCTTATGGATGCACCGGTTAGTGACTGGCTAACTAATACGCCTTTACCTGCCCGTCCAAAGCCGGCGCCCGACAAGGCGGACATCACCTTGGAAATGTCAGCAGCACCAGCGCTCCTTGAAGAGCGATTGGTTGAGGCGCCACCGGTCATTGCCGAAATGCAATCCCCGGAGATCCCCACGGCTATCAATGCAGAATCAAACACCTATAGTCATCCAGAAGAGAAAGTCAACCCGATTGCCATAGATGAGGAGCCAGCGCCATTCTTTGACATAGTCGCCACTATCCCTGATGACCGACGAGCAATCGACTTCGGCCCACCGATTGGTTCCAAAGAAAGACGGGTAATGGATTCCGGTCCTCGCCGGCGCTTGCCACGATCTTTCGTTGGCGAAAGCTCGGATTTTTGCAGTGAGCCAAGCATCGATTACGACTACCGTCCCAGCCAACTTTCAGGAAAAAAAGGCGTGCCATTGAGCATTTCGATCAAGGAACAAGGCAGCCGTTTCTGGCAGTACGTGGGAATCGGAGTGGCTGTTCAGATCATTATGTTCTGTCTTATTGCCGTATTCGGCCGAGGATCGTAGGACATCTGACCAGGCAAGCAACGCTGGAACGCCTGATTGTGCGATAATCGCAGGCGAAGCTTGGCGCCGGTCCATGAAACAGAATCTTACTTCCTCAACTGAGCTGCAGGATCGCCTTAAACCACTGCGTGATGATGTTCGCCAGTTAGGGGCAATCTTGGGTGATACCATTCGGCGATTCGAAGGCGAAGAAGCCTTTGTTAACGTTGAGACACTCAGGCAACTTTGCAAGGGCTCGCACGAAGGTTCGCGCAAAGAGATTGAACCAATCTCTCAACTGGCCGATAAGCTCGATCTTGAAGCCGCCAAAAAAGTGATCAAAGCGTTTATGACGTATTTTGATCTGATCAATATCGCCGAACAAAATCACCGTTTGCGCCGCCGCGCTCAAAACGAGTTTAATCATCCCTCCTTAGTTCCACCCGATTCTCTGCCAGGCTTAACAGAACGCCTGCTTGCTAATGGAACTGATAGCAACGTCCTTGCTGAAGTGATCAAGCAATTGGACATTCAAATTGTGTTCACTGCCCACCCGACTGAGATTACTCGACGCACCGTGTTAATCAAGCAACTTGAAATTGCCAAGTACCTTTATCGCCGCGACCATCCACCCTTATCCATGCGCGAGCGCACCACGGTCGAGAGAGCCATTCGAGGAGTAGTGGAATCACTCTGGTTAACCGATCACATCATTTATTTCAAACCTGAAGTTATGGACGAAGTGCGCTATGGACTTTATCATTTCGATCACGTTGTAATTGACGCGGTTCTGGACGTGCACCAGGAAGTTGGCGCACTGTTTAGAAACTTGCTGGCAAATCACGATAACGACAAGAAAAGGGCGGAGAAATTTATTTCTTTCGGTTCCTGGATTGGTGGGGATCGAGATGGAAATCCCTATGTGACACCGGAAGTTACGGTTAAGACTCTGGAGTATCAGAGGTCGCTGATAATTTCGCGTTATTTGCGGGATCTGGAAACGCTATTCAACGATCTCAGCCAATCAGTAAACTGGGTCAAGCCCGATCCTGCTTTGAGCAAATCCCTCAAGAGCGATGCCAATCTATTTCCGGAAACGGCGGACAGGATCAAAGGTAGATTCGATCGCGAACTTCATCGCCAGAAGCTTCTCTACATCCAGGCAAAACTCAGGAACACGATATCGGTAGAACCGGGATCGGATTCTCAGGCAAAGCAGACGAAACTGAAAGAAGGGCAGTATTATCTAAGTCCGGTTCAGTTACGGCAGGATCTGTTCTTGCTTCGCGCCTCGCTCAAAGCATGCGCTTGCGACGACAGTCTTAACAGCCTTGATCGGATGGTTGATAGTATTGATATATTTGGTTTTCACCTTGCCAAATTAGACATCAGGCAACACAGTCAGCGACATATCGATGCCTTGGACGAGATCGCACAAAAGGTCTACGCGACACCCGGCGGCTATAGTGGACAATCCGAAGATGAAAAAAGCCAGTGGCTTAAACAAAGGATCATGTCCGAGGAATTGTTTACTACCCGCAAGTTGGAATTTAGTGCTTCGACTGCGGACACGATCCAGACCTATATAACTCTGTCTGACTGCCAAAAACGATTTGGGGTAAGCGCTTTAGATACGTACATCGTGAGCATGACCAGGGCTGCAAGCGACATGCTTGCAGTGCTGTTCTTTCTCAAAGAAGTTGGTCTTCTCAAAGCAGGAAAGCAGCTGGAGAGTTCGATAAGCGTCGTACCTCTCTTCGAAACAATTGAAGACTTAAGAAATGCCCCGAGAGTTTTCAATGTGCTGCTACAAGACAAGCTTTACCGGAGTTATCTGGAATCACGCGGAAACCTTCAAGAAATTATGATTGGCTATTCTGACAGTGGCAAAGATGGTGGCATTGTCACTTCCAACTGGGAACTCTACAAAGTACAAAAACAGCTGGTCGCTCTTGCTGAGGAGAACGGTGTGAAACTGAGGTTATTTCACGGTAGGGGTGGCACTATCGGAAGAGGTGGAGGCCCGACCCATCGTGCCATTCTTGCACAACCACCGGGAACGGTTTCCGGCCGAATAAAGCTGACCGAACAAGGGGAAGTAATTTCCTCTAAGTACGCCCTGCATGAAATTGCCGTGAGGAATTTTGAGCGAATGGCAGCTGCCGTGATCGAGAATACCCTGACTGGGCGACGCGCTGGTTCGACTTCAGAGGAACCGGAATGGCAGGCACTCATGGACAGGCTTTCGCTCAAGGCCTGTCAGTCATATCGAAATCTTGTATATGGGGACCGCGACTTTGTCGATTTCTTTTATGAGACTACGCCGATTAGCGAGATCTCGCAGCTGCACTTGGGTTCAAGGCCGACAACACGGGTGCGCAATAGTCGCTCAATTGATGCCTTAAGAGCAATCCCGTGGGTGTTTGCCTGGACTCAAAGCAGATACATGCTACCTGGCTGGTTCGGCTTTGGCTCCGCCTACAAAAGCTATCTGTCTGAGGACAAGAAAGCTCTTGCCCTTGCCAAACAGATGTACGCACAGTGGCCTTTTTTCCGAGGTTTGGTTTCCAAAATCGAAACAGCTCTGGCAGTAGCAGATCTGGATATAGCTCGTGTCTACTGTGAACAGCTTGCCTCAAAGCACCTGCAAGCCAAATATTTTCCGGTGATTATGGAAGAATTCACTTTATGTTGCCAAGCCGTATTCGCGATTACGCAAACAAAACATCTTCTCGACAGTACTGCCTATCTCCAACAATCGATCGGACTGAGAAACCCGTACGTCGATCCGCTTAGCTTCCTGCAAATAAAATTGATCAAGCAGTTGCGAAAGGATCAAAAGAAGCAGCGCCTGTCAGGCAAGGGCTCAGACGTGCTTGGCGCTGGAGCCGATCCATTGTTAGATGCCGTGCTAATGACAATAAACGGTATTGCCATCGGTTTGCAAAATACAGGTTGAACTGGCTACCGTATATTTCGTTCGACGTCTCTGAGAGCATCCTGCGTTTTATCGATTTCTGCTTCGACCTGGTCCAACCTGTACTTCTTATCTTTCAGCTGATCATCAAGAGCTGGTTCATTTCGATCTCTCAATTCATCCTTGAGTGAATCGATCTCGCGCTTTAATGAATCCTCTTCCTTCCTCAGATCATCCTGTTTTCTCAACAGCTCGTTACGCGCGTCCCTCAAAGCGTCCAGGCTGCGGTCATCACTGCTATAGGAGGCCGGCGAAAGACCGGTACAGGTTGCCACTGCTGCCAAAATCAAAATCGAATGTTTAATGCGTAAGTAAGACACAATAGATTGCTCCAAGTTGGTATCACCGACAGCGCCATATTGCCGTATTGAAGCCAGGCCCATTCGGCATTTGTGAATATACTATGTGGTCATTGTCAATATGCAAAGCTAGACATAAAATACCTGTAAGGCATGTGCGCGAAAGGTTGCTTTCATCTTCAAATGAATACAACCGACCGAAAGGTCAGGTAAGATACCTGCCGTTGATATGTCAGGCAAAAAGGAGTTGGTTATGCCGTTTGTCGAAATTCAAGTCATCAAGGGCGTTTTCAATCAGGCACAAAAGCGGGAGATGATCACAAAAGTGACGGACGCAATGTTGTCGGTCGAAGGTGAGCAAATGAGAAATGTCACCCATGTAGTGATCAATGAGATTGAAGGTGGCGACTGGGGTATTGGTGGGAAGCTCTATACTGCAGATGATGTGAAGGCTCTAGCCGGACGCAAATAACCAAACGAGAATGCTTCGGAAATATCTTGGAACGAAAGCACTCGTAGCAGTTTCTCTGGTTCAAATTTGAGTGCTTTTGTTCGCTCTCCGGCGAATATTTATTGTGCGTTCGATCGATGCACAAACCTCACCGTTTTTGGTGAGCAAGTTAATCGCGTAGTTCTTATCCAACTTTGCTTGGGTTTTTAGCTGTGTTTTGATTTCTTCCAGTTCTTCCTCACTCAGAATACAGGTTGCGTAAAGCGTCTCCTTTGCTAACCTCAAGAACCGTATTGAGGCCCCTTTGTCGACTACACTGTATTCGGGGCCAAGACATTTGATCAGCATGAGCATATAGATCGGATCCGTAGCAGCAAACATACTGCCACCGAAAATAGTGCCAATATAATTGCGCGTCAGCCAGGTCAATGGCAACTTGAGGCGCACCTCTTTCAGATCATCAGACAGGTGGATTATTTGTGCACCTGTAAAAAGAAAGCAGGGAAAGCAGTTAAGTTGCCAGCGCAGCAGCTTGGTTTTAAAAGATTCCGGCATCCAGCAACCTCAAGCAGGGTTCCTCTTGCTGTTGCTAAGAAAACACATCGGTCCCATCTTCAAGCCAGCGCAAAAGCGATGCGACCAGATCTTTCGAAGTTGCTACCGGCGCGTGGACGACCGGTGCCAATTGGCGCCAGACAAACTCATCCTGTTGGCGGGCCAGCACTAACGTTGTTCGGCCAGCGTTACCAGAGTGGGCACCGCTTACCTGAAAGATTAGGTCAAGGGAATGATGGATTTGAACATCATTGAACGGTACGTGTTTAAATTCGATAATGAGAGCTCGGTCTCTGAATCGTACGCTGGTGCAATTCTGATAGGCACTGATTTTGAATAGATCGTCGAAGTCCAAATATTTATTCAGTTCCTCGGTACAATCGAGAATGCGATTTTTTATGTACTCGTACTCTGAACAGGCACGCGCATTGAGAACACGATTCTCGAGCTGTTCGTCGGCAATCTGCTTAGCTCGCTTTTTGTCCTCTTCAATGGAATCGTTATAGCCAAAGCCACGGCTCTTCAGACGGAGCAAAAGCTCGTTTACAAGTTTTTGCTGATAGTGGGATGGATAGTGTGACATGCTTGTCCTTGCGAAGGCTTGCTGGGCTGAGCTTATGGTCGCGCCGAACGCTGTGCCTAGGACGGCAACATCGGCCATTAGTAAAGCACATTAGTACCAAATGCGATACCCAAATCATGCTCATAATCACTTTCATTTTTTCAATTTTGTGTTCAGGATTAAATGGCGCCGCAGCGATGTTTGGGTGATCATGATCGGCTGAGATTAGAGCAAAGCGATTAAAGATTGGAGTCACCACTAGCGCAAGCTCAAGGTTGAAGAGAAGCGATCTGGAGCATTGTCGCCGGCCGGACAGTAACCTTGCTCAGTCCTCACAATCCTTGAGGAAGCGAAATTGCATCGATCTCGATTATTGATTTGCTTAGAGTGGTTGCCAAGAGACGATTTTTGCAGGCAATTGGGTCTATAATCGCCTCAATGCCTCGACAAGCACCGGCAACTAAATGCTCGTGTTGCTGGTGCCATCTGGACCTAATGGCGATCTACTCTGGTTGCCGCGGTTTCCTGTCGGAGGTTCATTGACTGAATCGGAACCGAGAATGCGATACATCCCCATTCATGTTTCTGCTCTTTTGAGCTCCTTAGTTTTGGCGGTCTCCGCCCAAGTTAGTGTATTGGCGAATATCGGTGATGGTCAGGAGCCAGTCAATTGCTTTGCCGTCAGACCAATAGCTGTCTTTAAAGAAGTAAGCGATGACAAAGAGGCCGGTAGCAAAGAAGTTGATCATGATGCCGGTCGCCCCCAGTACATTAAAGCCAAAGGTAATCCCAGCGAGGTTCAGAAGGAGCGCCTTGAGACAAGCAATGAGAGTGCTGAAGCAAAGGCTCATGGCAACGAGGAAAGTATAGATCGACCTAAGATCGCCCTGGCGCTCGGTGGTGGTGGTGCCCGAGGAGCCGCTCATGTCGGAGTGCTTAAGGTTCTTAAGCGAGAAGGAATAAAAGTCGATTACATCGTCGGCACAAGTATGGGAGCAATTGTTGGAGGTCTCTATAGTGCCGGTGTTTCAATTCCGGCTTTAGAAGGTTGCTTCAATAACGGCAGCCTCATGAAGTCGTATATGACGGTGCCACTGACCTGGCGCCTGGCCGCTGCACCACTTCTTCTGGTAGCACGAATGGTGCACAGCCCATACGACGGCCTCTATAAGGGCAACAAGTTTCGCAAGTACCTGGTCAAAATGATGCCCAACGGCAATGAAACGATCGAAGAACTAAGACTGCCGTTCCGCCCTGTTGCCTTAAACGTGATAGACGGTAAAGCCTACGCCTTGTCGAAAGGTGATCTAAGCTTTGCTCTACAGGCTAGCTCAGCCGTTCCCGGATTAAGAAAGCCGGTCGAGATCGGCAATACTCTCTATGTTGACGGAGGAGTTGTCGCCAATCTTCCGGTTGAACAAGCGAAGAAAATGGGCGCCGACATAGTCATTGCCGTGAACGTCGACGAGCGAATCAACGACGTTCCACTTGACGTTTTCAGGAAGGTAGGCAGTATTGCCCAACGGGTAGTGCTTCTCCAACTAGCTAACAGTGATGCGGCCCAGGCAGCTTTAGCCGATGTCGTAATTCACCCAAATGTTGACGGAATCGGTCTTATTTCAACCAATGCGGCTGATACTCGCAAAGCCATGAAGGAAGGCGAAGCGGCCGCAGAATTGGCTATTCCCGCTATTAAGGCGACAATTGCTAAAGTTCGGAGTGAGATTTCTCAACGACCTGAGTGATCAACTTATTTTGGAGCGGCTAGCTTTTCAGGTTTAACCACAGCAGCAAGAAAGAGTATCTCTTTGGTGTCCTTCTCTCCAATAGCCAGAACGAATGGATGGTCGACATTCATCACGAAAGGCTTTTCAGGCTGGTGGTAGGCGCATCCCGCCATCACGACTGCCGTCGCAGCGGCTGCTTCGGTTCCCGCTTCGTTCACATTCATGATCGCTTTATGCAAAATCTGACCTATGAAGAAAGAAGATGGCACATTGGCCATGGCTTTGAAGTCCGCCTCATGAGGATCAAAGGCCGCCGGCATACCCAACGACTTGAAGTCCTTGGACAATTCATTTTCATACGAGATGGAAAAGCGCGGCAGTGTCACCTCGCCATCACGGAAGTCGAGCTTGGCGATCGTTTTCTTGAAGCTTTCTAGCGTCAGCCCAATCAGGAATTTCTGAAAATCCGTTTTCGCTTTCGGCAACAAAATGTACATAACAATTTGGCCGTTTCCGTACGGCATCTCAAGCGCTTGAACATTCTCGTCCTCAGCGTAAGCAAATTGTCCAGACCGTCGCATCATGGCAATTTTCAGGCTGGCACCGCCCGCCAATTTAAATTCGCCATTTTCCTGAGTCGCTCCCACCTCGAATGGTTTTGTCCAGGCCCCCTTGAAGTAGACAGCGTTGGTCAAGACAAGCAAGGCGGATGCATCCAGGCTACTGATAATCGATTTGATCTTTTCCTTAGTTTGCTCGGCAACCCATTTGTTAATTACCGACACTGAGTTGGGATCGGCAAAATCCAAGTTTGATACCTGCGACCTGAAATATTTCTTAGCCTGAGTGGAGAAGGTCGGTTGCAGCCTTATGCCGTTTCTCACCCATAAGGCATTAGCAGAAATCAGCTGGACACTAGGATCGGCTGCCTCAAGATCCTTAGTTAATGTTGCCTTCGCCCGGTCTACCTCATCAAGAGAAAGCCCGGTCAGTCCGAGGGCATTGGCCATTTCACTGGCGGTTTTGCCACCGGCACCGTTATAGGCGAGCGTAAGCGCGCTAGCCAGACTGGTCGGTGATATCAGTAAATTAGTCGCCGGATGGGCTGCTGCAAGTCTTGCCAATAAACGAAAGGCCAGACTACCGGTTCCGGTTGAGAGCTTTGTCGTCATGTCCGCTTCCGCCTGAGTAGAGGCTAGGGCAGTGAGCTGGCTCGTTAGAAAGACAAGCGCACTAAGTGCCAGCAGGATTGTTCGAACAATGGTGAATGGTCTCACCGCTATCTCCTTCTCGTCAACGTGTCGAATGCCAAGTTAATGGCAAAACGCCCACCCATATTGCGTTTGATTACCAGCGACATTGCCATTGCCAAGAATAGGTGGGAGAATTAAATCAAGGAATCTTGGCACAGGGAACCATCCTAAACTAACCGGACGTTTGTAAACGGTTCTTTAAAACTCGGACACAAATTTCATCACGATTCGTCTTCAGGTCTACGGCACAGGGCGTTTACAACCCCTTACCCTCTGTTCAAGGAGGAGTGTATGGCTAGCACCAGTTATGATACCTATCATCATGCGGGTACAGGTGAGAAACAGTCAACGGAAAGAGTAATTTGGGTCCTGGTTGCTGTCGTACTTTTTCTGTTGGTCTTCACAATGGGTTCCAGGACCGACGTCGAACAAATGACGCAGATGGTGCACCGCTCATCAAAAACTTTGGCTCAGTCACAAGTTGGCACAGCTCAAAGTGGAGCAAACGGAGCCAATTACGCGCTTATGAGGACGCATCGCTGAGCGTCGCAATTGTCCTTCAGTT
>PSRH01000179.1 GCA_003175915.1 Candidatus Melainabacteria bacterium
GGGTTAATATTAAAGGTGGCAATAGGAGCTGAGGTGAGTAACTTGAAAATCCTGATCATTGAAGACGACGTGAACATCGCTCGCCTTATTGAACTGGAACTGGGCTACGAAGGTTATCAGGTGTCTGTAGCTCATGAAGGGAATCATGGTCTGGATCTGTTCAAGAAAGAGCAGCCTGACCTGGTTTTGCTGGACGTAATGCTGCCAGGGTTGGACGGAGTGGAAGTCTGCAAACGGCTTCGCACGATTTCCAAGGTGCCGGTAATAATGCTTACGGCAAAAGATGGCGTCGGTGATCGAGTCTCCGGTCTCGACAGCGGGGCTGATGATTACTTGACAAAACCCTTTGCCACGGAAGAGCTGCTTGCCCGAATCCGGGCCGTCATGAGACGCAAACCGCAAGAAGGCATCCTTACTTATGCCGATCTGTGGATGGATCAACTCAACCGCGTTGTTAAGCGCGGCGAGCGGCAACTCGATCTGAGAGCGAAAGAGTTCGACCTCCTTAGATTGTTTATGCAATATCCGGAGCAAGTCCTCTCCCGGGAATTCATCTTCGACAAAGTCTGGGGATACGACTTCATCGGTGAATCCAACGTTATCGAAGTCTATATTCGCTACCTGCGCTCGAAACTCGAGGACGGCAATTCCAAGCGCCTCATTCAAACCGTGAGAGGCGAAGGCTACGTGCTCCGCGAAGAAGAACCCTCACGCTAGAAGGTACTGGTAATACCAGGCCCAATCTTTTGACGAGGCGACTTAGTCTCAAAGATTAGGCTCTTCGTTGCTCTTCCTCGAAGGCCGACTGCCAGAGTATGTTCAGCCTGAACTGAGCATCTGGGGAGAGCATTTGCAAAGTCTTGAGGGCGCGGCAGCGCACGTAAGGATTATCATCCTTGGTGAGATTGATTAGGATGTCTTCCGGCATGTGGGGATTTTCTGCTACGCCGTAGCGAACATCGACGTCACTGTCACCAGCTAAAAGCGAAAGAGTTTCCTTAGGCGTGTTGCTGTTCTCTGCCACGGCCAGGCGAACATCTAGATCAGCATCACTTGCCAGCTTCTTCAAGACATCGCTGGGTGTGCGCGGATTTTCAGCAACATGGCGACGAATAGTCGACACATGGTCGCCAGAGAGGCGACTGAGCACCTGTTCCGGAGTATTAGGGTTGCCAGCCACCACCCTTCTCACATGAACGTCATCGAATTCTTTCATTTCTTCTGAACCCTTCTCTAAGGGACCTAGCCGCTCAGTCTCCGGGTCTGCCGATGTTTTGGTATCTGGTTGAGACTCCCTCTTGTCCTCTTTCATCACCAAAAACACTCCATCGAGAAAATGGTCTTTCTGCCAATTAATCCCGCTATTCCTCTACTTATGCCCTTTTGCCGCGCCTTCGAAACGGCGGACAGGGCAATTAATGGTTGAGCAATCGGCTTAAATACTACCTTTCGAGCCTGTCGGTTTTGTTCTTCTGCTTGAGATTGCCTCGATTGATGCGGCGTCATGCATGCAAGCGGCGGAAGAAAGACAGAAAACCCAATGAGCTGACAAGGTCACCTCCGGCAAAATCGAACACAACTTACTTGAGTAATAAACCCTTAAACATTGTAAACTTATTATACGGACGTAAGATTGACGGAACGGGGACCGAGCAGGCATGAAGCAAGATGGGCACCTGAAAATTGAGGTGAGGGAAGGCGGCGAGTCTTGCCAAAATATCCTGACCAAATCAGAAACTGGTAGCTGGGTTCTTTCCCTGCCGCCGCCTTTGCGTGCCAATCAGAACGAGCTTGAGATGATGCTTATCCGGGTGTTTTCCGACAAGCGTAGCTCGGCCCAGAATCTCGCCCTGGCCCAGCAACTGTCGCTCAATTGGTGTACTTCGCAGGCCTTCAAAAGAGGACTGTCTCTAGAAGACTGTTGGCGGAAAAATTCGTCCTAGTCTTGAGCTTCTCCAGTTGGCGGAGAATCAGCCTCACCCACGTCGACATTAGGTTCGACCAGGGGTGTGACTGAAACGACTTGATCTTCCTCACCCAATTGTTGAATTCTTACGCCGGTGGCCATTCTGCCTTGAGCGCTTATTTGGTCGACCTCTTGCCTGACGACAATGCCATTGGCGGTGGCAATCATGACGCCGTCGCCCGGACGAACCACCCGCAGACTGGCCATGCGCGACTGGGCATTCTTGAACTTAGTGCCAATCAGTCCGATACCGCCACGCCCCTGCTGGCGGAATTCCTCGAGCTTGACCCGCTTGCCGAAGCCATCGTTGGTGACGATCAAGGCATAGGCTTCTTCGTTGGGGGCAATGACGTCGAAGCCGACGATTCGGTCACCTTCTCTCAAGGTAATGGCGCGCACGCCTCGTGCCGCACGACCCATTGGCCTTAACTCTTCCTCGCTGTAACGGATGCACATGCCATCGCCTGTACCGATCATCACGTCGGCTTTGCCGTTGGAGGGTCTCACCCAACCCAGCTCGTCACCGTCGTTCAAAGTAATGGCGATAATGCCGCTCTTGCGAATATTGGCGAAATCCGACATCTGCACTTTTTTGACGAAGGCTTGATGTGTGAGCATAATGAAATAACTATCTTCAGCAAAGGTCGAAACCGGAATGACCGTAGTAACCGTCTCGTTCTGACCGATAGGCAGGAGGTTGACGATTGCTAGACCGCGAGCGGTTCGGCCGCCTTCCGGCAAATCGAGCACTTCCACCGAATAGACGACACCGCGGTTCGTAAAGACGAGCAGACGGTCGTGCATATTGGCCGTGAAGAAATGCTGAAGATCGTCCTCTTCCTTCGTCTTCACGCCGGTAACGCCGCGCGTATTTCGCCTTTGCCGTCTAAAACTATCAAGAGGCATGCGCTTGATATAGTCTTGCTTGGTGATGAATATGGCCATCGGCTCGTTGGCAGTCAAGCTCTTGATGTCGAAGTCGGTGCTGCCCTGACCTTCGATGCGCGTGCGCCGCTCATCCGCGTATTTTTTGCGGATTTCCTCCAGTTCCTTTTTGATTATGTTCAGAACCAGCTGACGGTCGCCCAGAATCTTTTTGTATTCAGCGATTTTCTCAGTGAGTTCGGCGTATTCTTTCTCGATCTTGCCGCGTTCTAATCCCGTCAAGCGCCGCAACTGCATCTCGAGAATGGCATTGGCTTGCGCCTCATCAAGTTTGAACTTTTCCATCAAACCTTGGCGAGCTTCCTCGGTTGATTCAGCAGCGCGAATCGTGGCAATTACCTGGTCCAGCTTTTTGAGAGCCTTGAGATAACCTTCCAAGATATGGGCGCGGTCTTCGGCTTTCCTCAATAAGAACTTAGTGCGCCGGGTGACCACTTCGATGCGGTGGTCGATAAACTCCGACAACAAATCGGCAAGCTTAAGAGTGGCCGGACGCCCGCGCACAAGGGCCAGAGTATTGACCGGGAACGATTGCTGTAGCTGCGTGTGTTTGTAGAGGTTGTTGAGGACCACATCAGGGTGAGCGTCGCGCTTGAGTTCTATGACGACCCTTATACCGGTGCGGTCTGTTTCGTCGTTGACGTCGCTGATGCCGCTAATCTTTTCTTCTCGGACCAGCTCGGCAACTCGTTTTGCGAAAGCTTCTGGACCGATCATATAGGGCAAAGAAGTGACAACTATACCCATGCGGGTTTGCCTGCCGCTGCCGCCCGGAATCTGTTCGATAGTGGCCACTCCGCGGACTGGAATGGAGCCACGCCCAGTGGTGTAGGCTTCGATAATGCCTTCCATGCCCATGATCACGCCACCGGAAGGGAAGTCGGGGCCCTTGATATATTTCATCAGCTCTTCAGAGGTGAGCTCTGGATTGTCGATTTTGGCGATGGTTCCATCAATCACTTCCCCGAGATTATGGGGAGGAATGTTAGTGGCCATACCGACAGCGATGCCAGATGAACCATTCAATAGTAGGGTGGGAACACGGGATGGCAGAACTACCGGTTCCCGCTTGCTATCATCAAAATTCGGTCTTGTGTCAACCGTCTCAGCTTCGATATCGGCAAGCATGTCCATAGACATGGGGGCCAGGCGGGCTTCCGTATAGCGCATGGCGGCTGCCGGATTGTCTAAATCGCCGAAATTGCCATGGCCGTCAATGAGAACATAGCGGCTGGCACCGGGTTGAGCCAGGCGCACTAAAGCTTCGTAGATGGCTGAGTCACCGTGGGGATGGTAGTTACCCATCACCTCACCAACGGTCTTGGCGGCTTTGCGATAGCGCTCCGTCGGCGATAACCCTTGCTCGTACATACCGTAGAGGATGCGCCGATGGACCGGCTTGAGGCCGTCACGAACATCAGGTATAGCGCGGCTAACAATGACGGACATGGCGTAATCGATAAACGAGCGCCTCATCTCGTCTCTTAGTTCAATTGTTACGACGCGTTCTCCCGTTCCGCCCGATCCTGGGAGCTGCTTGCTCAAGTTAATCTATCCTCCGCTTGGATGCCAATTCGTTTAAACCTCCCACTTTCACGCCAAATTTACCCGCCTGATCTGCTTAAGAACACGACCAAGGAAAGCATCGTTCACTGGCAGGCAAAGCCGTTAATGTATGAGCGATAGGCAACGAACAATTTCATCAGGGAGAGTATAACATGTAGGGCTAATCAGCTCCCTCAGCGGATCTATGCCTATTTCCTTGAGTAATGATGAAATTTAAACCATGCAAGAAGGTAAACGATTTGTATAGTTTGATGGCGCTTCGATCAGCTTGATTTCCTGAACGTACTAATTTCTCAAGGTATTTACCGTGCATACGAAAGCCGATGGCGTTGTTTCTGGGGGGTATCCTTTGTCGAGCGAACAAGATAGCAATAGACTGCGCGACGAGCGATTGCGCAAGTTAAACGCACTTCGTCAGTCGGGCACTAATCCCTATCCATACAAGTTTGGGCGCAGTCACTTAGCCGGCGCGCTCCAGGAAAAGTATGCCGATCTAGCCCCGGGCACAGAAACGGAAGATGTGGTGAGCGTTTGTGGGCGGATCATGAATGAGCGCAACACCTGGATGTTTGTCGATCTTGTGGACGAATCGGGCAAAATTCAGTTGTTCTGCCACAAAGAGAGTCTTTCCGAGGATGACTTGAAACAATTGAAACTCCTCGATAAGGGCGATTTTCTGGGGGCAACTGGAACGATTCGCCGGACCAAGGCCGGCGAATTGTCGATCAAGGTAAAAGGCTACGAGATCCTTGGTAAGTCGCTGCAACCACTGCCAGATAGCTGGCAAGGGCTGACTGATGTGGAAGCGCGCTACCGCCATCGCTATGTTGATATGCTGATCAATCCTCATGTCAGAGATACCTTGCGGAAGCGGGCTCTGACCATTCGCGCTATTCGCCAGTATCTGGATGAGCGCGGCTATCTGGAGATTGAAACTCCGGTACTACAGGTGGAGGCAGGGGGAGCGGATGCACGCCCCTTCGTCACTCATCATAATGCCCTCGATCTCGAACTTTTCATGCGGATCGCTACTGAACTCCATTTAAAAAGGCTGATCGTTGGTGGCTTCGAGCGCGTATATGAAATCGGCAGGATTTTCAGGAATGAAGGAATCAGCACCCGTCACAATCCTGAATTCACAATGCTCGAGTTCTACTGTGCCTACGGCGACTACAACGAAATGATGGACTTCACTGAAGCGATGCTGAGAAGCGTCGCTCAATCGGTGACTGGGTCGGCTTCCCTTAATTACGCAGGCAATGTAATCGATTTTGGCAAACCCTGGCGGCGTCTGCGCATGATTGATGCGATCAAAGATGTGACTGGTAGAGACTTTGACAAAGCTACTGAAGTGGAAGCGGCCAGGCAAATAGCTAAGGAACTCAAGGTTGATATTTCCCAAGCGGAAACGCGCGGCGCAATGGTTAACGAAGTTTTTGAAACTTGCGTGGAACCAACTTTGATCCAGCCCACATTCATCATTGACTATCCGGTTGAGACCTCGCCTTTGACAAAAGTACACCGCTCGCGCGAGGGTGAAGTGGAGCGATTTGAGCTGTTTGTCGCCGGACGTGAATTGGCTAACGGATACAGCGAGCTTACTGATCCTGAAGATCAAAGACAACGTCTGGAGGAGCAAGCTCGCAAGAAGGCTGCTGGTAATCTAGAAGCCATGCCCCTGGATTTGGATTTTCTTCTTGCTATGGAATATGGCATGCCACCGACCATGGGAATCGGCATCGGCATCGACCGGCTGGTTATGCTCTTGACGGACAGTGCTTCCATTCGAGACGTGATTGCTTTCCCAACCGTCAAACCGTTGGCAAAGTCTTAGCTGAAATTGTTTGAGGCCGGCGCCTGTGACCCTTATACGTTGCTATCTCTATCGGGAAAAAGTGGTAGTGCCAACGGTGAAACAGACGGAGGCCGGTTTCTACGTCGACAGCCACCCGGTTGAGATTCATCCGATTAACAACCGGCAGTCCTTGCACAGAGAATTGGTACAGGCTTTGACCAAGGCAAATGAGGTGGTGCCGACGCCCGCTGCCAGTCAGGAAGCTGGATCCGTAATCTTAGACAAGCTGGGATTGCAGAAGTGGTCTTCCTTTGAAAAAAGCGCCGTGATGTACACGATTATGCTCGGGGTTCGCTATATAACCGTGTATGCCAGCGGCCGCGGTGGCGATGGTATGTGGAGCGAATCTTCCAGCAGTCAACGCATGTTTCATCCGAAATTGAGCAAGGAAGCGATTGCCGACTTGCTCATCGAAGAAATGTCGCACCAGCCTGAAGCACGCGCGGAAAGATTCAGTCTGGCTACCATACCGAAATCGCCCTGAGGGGCGGCAGTGGCATTATTCTTCTGGTAGCTTAGCGGCTTCGCTCTGGGCCTGTTTGGCGAGCTGTTCGACATGAGCGACAACCCGCTCGAACTCTTCGTCGCTTTCGATAGTTTGAAAGATGGATTGGTCGTCGCGTTCAATCAAGCGCATGATCACAAGACAACCTTCTTCACTCTTCGGATCGGGCGGTTGCTTGTTCTCATCCGCTTTCAACAAGAGTGCGTACTCTTGATTTTCAAAATCAAAGATATTAAGGAGCTGGCATGAATATGACTTTCCGTCTTCTCCTTCCAGAGTGATCAAGGCATCTTCTGGTTGAGCCTGTGCATCTTGTTTCATGTCAATTCCTCAAATGTTTGTCTAAACCCGCTCAGACTCATAATCATTCCTTATTAAACTGGGCGCCCAAATTTTATCAACTCTCAAGCGCATCCTGTTACAAATCTGACAGGTTAGCAATCAGCTTACCATTTTGTTTTAATAGCAGATCTTTGTACTGCTAGAGCCTCTTTGATACTGGTTTTCTCAGTCTGCCTGAGCCGGAAACGCAGTCAATCCCTGGTCAACCAACGGCTTCTTTTGCCGGACAGGCTTCTTTAACAACGGCGAAAACCTGCGGCTAAGGTTGAGAAAGCCGCTGGCCAGCCGGGAATTAGAACTGAATCACAAAAAGTATCGTGACGAGACGCGTAACTAGAGCCCTTTTAAGAGCCTCAGACTGCTAAAATCGTCACTCGTATTCGATAAGGTTTAAGACGGAGGATCGATGAGCACAAGTGTTCAATCCGCCCAGGGCAAGGTCGTTCAGGTCATTGGTCCTGTAGTTGATGTGGAATTTGGCGAAGGGCACTTGCCAGAAATCTATCACGCTCTTGAGATCAAGGGTAAAAATCCGGCCGGTCAGGAGTTAAGAGTAGTTTGCGAAGTGCAGCAAATGCTCGGTGACAACCGGGTCAGAGCGGTTGCCATGAGCGGCACCGAAGGCATGACCAGAGGTATGGATGTGGTCGACTTGAAGCAAGCGATCAGCGTCCCGGTCGGCAAAGCCACTCTCGGACGGATCATGAATGTACTGGGTGACGTCGTTGACGAAGGCGCCCCGATCGCATCCGAGGAGCGCTGGCCGATTCATCGTCCCTGCCCGCGCCTTACCGATCTGCAAACCGATACAGTAGTATTCGAGACTGGCATTAAGGTCGTCGATCTGCTTGCTCCCTATATTAAGGGCGGCAAGGTCGGTCTCTTTGGCGGCGCCGGAGTCGGCAAGACAGTAATTATTCAGGAGCTTATTCACAACATTGCTGTGCACCACGGCGGTTATTCAGTGTTTGGTGGTGTCGGAGAGCGGACCCGGGAAGGTAACGACCTCTGGCATGAGATGAAGGAATCCGGAGTGCTGGACAAAGTCTCATTGGTCTTTGGTCAAATGAATGAGCCACCGGGCGCCCGTATGAGAGTGGGGCTGTCGGCTTTGACTGTGGCTGAGTATTTCAGAGACGTAAGCAAGCAGGACGTACTCTTGTTCGTCGACAACATTTTCCGATTCGTCCAGGCTGGTTCGGAAGTTTCGGCTCTGCTTGGGCGGATGCCCTCGGCTGTAGGCTATCAACCTACCTTGGCTAATGAAATGGGCGAATTACAAGAGCGAATCACATCAACCAAGAGTGGCTCGATTACTTCAGTTCAAGCTGTCTATGTTCCGGCTGACGACCTCACCGACCCGGCGCCAGCTACGACGTTCGCTCACCTGGATGCCACGACCGTGTTAAGCCGGCAAATCGCCGAACTTGGTATATATCCGGCTGTGGATCCCCTGGCCAGTACAAGTACGGCCCTTAAACCTGATGTAGTAGGGCAGGAGCACTACGACGTCGCTCGAGGCGTACAACAAACGCTGCAGCGCTATAAAGATCTGCAAGATATCATTGCCATTTTGGGTATGGATGAATTATCTGCCGAAGACAAAATCGCTGTCACTCGCGCTCGTAAGATCCAACGCTTCTTAAGCCAGCCGTTCTTTGTCGCCGAGCAGTTTACAGGGCGCCAAGGCAAATACGTACCGATTAAGGAAACCGTCCAGGCGTTCAGACAAATTCTCGAGGGAGAGCTGGATGAGCTGCCGGAGCAGGCTTTCTACATGGTGGGCAATATCGAAGAGGCTAAAGAACAAGCAAAAGCGCTAGCTAGCGCCTAGGTCGAAGATGCAGGTAGTTATATGAAAAAGAAGCAATTACAGTCATCTGAACCCAGTAGCCATGGTGTAATCGATAAAGGTGGGTCGGGAGGAGATTCCTTGAGGAACGTTTTTCTCTTTGGACGTCTTGAAAATGAAGTGGCCCTGCCTGTGGTCAAACGATTGCTCAAGCTCGATCAATCTAAGAACGAAGACCCGGTCAACCTTTACATCAATTCAGCCGGCGGCAATGGTTATAACGCCGACGCAATTATTGCGGTGATTCATTCCCTGAAGGTGAAAGTGAATACGATTTGCCTCGGCCATGCCCTCTCGGGAGCTTGCGAAATCCTCGCTTCAGGGACAGGTAAACGCTCAGCCTACGAGTTTGCCACCTTGATGTTTCATCAAACCCTCTGGGAAGCTGATGGGGACATCACTAATTTGGAGATTCAAGCGGCTCAGGGGCAACGTTTTCGAGAAGCGCAAGTCGAGCTTCTCCACCGCTGTACCAGTCAGTCCAAGACAAAGATCAGGAAGGATATTGAAAGGGACTTCTATTTGTCAGCTCAGGAAGCCCTGGCGTACGGGATTATCGATGACGTTATCTATCACCAACCCTATAGATCCAAGAAGTCGTCGACGCTCTTCTTAGAAAAACAAAAGCACAAAGCAAACGTCTAGTTTGGCGGCGCGGCAGATAGGAATATAAGCATGACGGCACAATTGACACTGCGCATAGTCACTCCCGAAAGAGTGGTGCTCGATGAGAAAGTCGACGAGGTATCTGCCTGGGCGATCGATGGCGAATTTTCCATCCTACCCAATCACATTCCTCTAGTGACAGCCCTGGCTTTCGATGTGCTTCGCTACAAAGCCGGTGGGCAAGAATCGATTGCCGCTGTACTGGGTGGCATCCTTGAAGTAAACGAGAATACAGTGACAGTATTGAGCGACGCGGCCGAGTTAGCAACCGAAATAGACGAGACTCGGGCCAGGCAGGCGAAGGAAAGAGCGGAGGCCGAGAAAACTCAACGAGCAGACAAGCTGGATGTCTACGTATCGGAGCTGGCCTTCTCGCGGGCAATCGCCCGTCTCAAGGCGGCCGATCTGTCTCGGCGCAAGGGCTCCCGGCGGCACTCTGAGTCGGGACTATAAGCGAAAACTACTGGACGGAAGTCTCGCCAAGCAGAACCTCGTAGTTGCTCACTGCATCCAGAGTCGCGAATGTCAGCTTTGCTTCGCAGCTACCATCAGAAATTAGCGCCTTGCCATGCTCAACCATTTCGTTGATTCGTCTTGCCAGATGGTTTGCGCCTGAAACAGGAGTATCCGGAAGGATCAGGATAAACTGGCCGTTGTAATATTCGGAGAGAACGTCAGTGCGTCGCTTGATTCTGGCAATATAACTGAGGATGCTCCTCTTGATTGAGTTCTGCCGTTGAGAGTCGAGAGTGCCATCTTGAACGTCGATGGAAATTGACAGTGTCGAGAGACTTTGATTTTCTCTTAAGGCGCGCCGATAATCGTGCTGAAGGAAATGCTGGAAGATTGGCAATCTGAATACGCCGGTGTCTTGGCAGGATAGTTCCTTTTTCAAACCCTCGACGAGCGAGCCGTAGACAGAATGATTGAGGTTGCCTAATATGCACTGTTGGCGGAACAGCTCTTGCTCTTGTGGCGTTTTATCGATGAGAAGATCTCGATATGTAAGTATTTTGGGACCCACCTCCTCGGCCGTTTTCCGGGCTTGCTCCGCCGCCATTAAGACCATACTCAAGGTTCTGCCATCGTTTCTCACATCTGCTGCGCCAAATGAGCAACTGAGAGGAGCAGCGTTGAACGGATTGGACTTCGCCTCCAGTGATTTCAACATGCGACGGGCGATAGATTTGGCGCCACTTACGGTGGTTTGCGGCAAAATCATAGCGAACAACCCGTCTTTATAGTGACCCAGGACATCATATTTTCTCTTGGTTTTCATAATAAGAGATAGAAATTCTTTCACCGGCCCATCAATGATGCGCACGCCAAGCCGAGTTGCCTGAGGGCACTCGACCGAGAAGATCAATATGGAAAGAGAGCGATTGGCTCTCCAGGCAAGATAGTATTCTCGCTCGAGCATGAGAAGCCAAGCCGGATAAGTAAGCAATCCAGTTTCGGGTGAGACAAGCTGGGGTACGGCGGC
>PSRH01000190.1 GCA_003175915.1 Candidatus Melainabacteria bacterium
ACGGCGCGCTGGGCTCGGAAACATCGGGCGGCAACATCAAGCGAGGCCTGACAAAGGTCGTGCCACTGGCCGCTCTCGATAGTCCGAATGGTACCGCCAGCGATGCCGGAAAGGGCACCGCCAGGTTGGCAATTATCACGGCAGACAGATTTGGCCTGAACAGCGCGGTTGTGAAGCTTTGCCAGGAAGCCGGACTGACTCCAGTTGTGTTAGAGCACGATCCTCAGTCGGCTGAAGCTCAGACAGTCAATGATAAGCAGCAGCACTACCGTTTCGATATGACCAATTCAACCGCGCTCTTAAAAGTGTTGGAGCGATTGGAAGCCGTGTTTGGCAAGGCGAGAAGTCTTATTCATCTGCAGTCGGTTGGTTGCGGATCTGACGGTCAGTGGATGACTGTCAGAGATAGCGCACTTGTCTTCTTTCTTTTGATCAAGCACCTGGGAGCGGGTCTGACCAAGAGAGCAGGCGAATTTGCCTCCGGCATTGTGGCTGCCACAAGTATGGGAGGAAAGTTTGGCCTGGAAGGCAACGCCCCAGGTGAACTATTGTCGGCCGGACAAGCAAGCATCGCCGGTATCGTCAAGTCGGCGGAAAAGGAACTGAAGATCAACTGCAAAGTTGTCGATTTTGAAGAAGACGCGATCAAACCCAAGTCGAAGGGTCAGCTGGAAGTCGCCAGGCGATTGTTTGCGGAGCTTTGCGCGGCCGAACCGATCGTGGAAGTCGGCTACTGGAAGAACGACCGATTTGGTTTAGCAGTTGAAAACAAAGAGCTGGACCATACGCTATTGAATGGCTCCAACTTAAATGGAGATGCGGTAATTTTGCTCACCGGCGGTGCCCGCGGGATCACTGCAGAGATTGCCTTAGAGTTGGCGGAGCGTTATAAGCCGCGCCTGATCATTGTCGGCCGTTCCAATCGGGCTGAAGGACCGGAAGAGGCTCGCTTTGCTGGGTTACAAACTCCTCGTGAAGTGAAAGGTGCGATCATCGAACAGCTCAAGGAGGAAGGCAAACAGGTGACTATACCGGTTGTGGAAGCCAGGTATCAGTCGCTCATTGGTCAGCGTGAGATTAGAAGCAATCTTGAAAAGCTCGAAGCAGCGGGGGCGCGTGTTGAGTACCACGCTCTCGATGTGCGAGATCGACAAGCAGTGTCCGGTCTGACCAAACGGCTTTATGAAGCCTATGGCAACATCAATGCCGTCATCCACGGTGCAGGTGTGATCGAAGATGCTTACATCAAAGACAAATCACCGGAATCTTTCTTGCGCGTATTTGAAACGAAGGTTCTTGGTGCCTTTAATTTGGTCGAGTCTCTGAGATTGGAAACGCTGGATTACCTACTCTTGTTTTCATCGGTGGTCGGTCGTACCGGCAATGCCGGACAAGCGGATTACGTTGCCGCTAATGAAGTGGTCAATAAACTGGCACTGAGCCTGAAGTCGAAAGTGCGCGGCCGCGCCGCTTCGATCATGTGGGGACCATGGAAAGGCGGCATGGCGCAACCTGAGTTGGAGAGCATCTTTGCTAGCTATGGCTGGGCGATGATCGACAAGAACGCTGGTCGTCGCGCTCTCACCGATGAGATCCTCCTGGGCAAACGCGAGGAAGTGGAAGTGCTTCTCGTCGCCGAGCTAGATAAAGGAACCGCCCTGGAAGCGAAGGGAGCCAGGCTGAAAGAGGCAAAGCTTCGCCGCACGAACAACGGCGACTACGAGTTTTCCTTTGAATTGAATACTCAGGTCGATCTATTTTTGGCTGACCACACTTTCGATGGCGTACCGGTTATGCCCATGGCCTTCGCCCTTGAATTTATGTCCGAGGCCGTTACCTCGGTATATCCGAATTGCGAAATTCAAGTGGTTGAGAACATGGACATTCCTTCCGGGATCGTCTTCGAGAAGGACAGCAAGGTGATCTTCGTCACCGTGCATGAAGAGGAGTGCGAAGGCACTCGCGTGCGTGTCAGTGCTTCCTTGAGTTCCGGTCTCACTCAACGAAGAAATAATTTCAAAGCTAATTTCATTCTGGATACTCCGGAAGCAGCCAAGGTTGTACCTAACAAGGTGGCTGAACTGGCATCTGGGCAAGCTCGGAATGACGTTGGTGAAGCAGTTTCCGTGCCACCTCTATCGGAAGTTTATGGACAGTGGTTGTTCCACGGGCCGATTTTCCAGGGCATAAAGGAAATCCAGGCGGTCGGCTCTCATGGAGTGCTGGGGTCAATTGTCGGATCGCGTCCGCGCTCATGCTTCAGAAATGCCGGGGAAACTTCCTGGTGTCTGGATCCGATCATGCTCGACAGCGCCATGCAGCTTGGCGGTGTCTGGGCCAGGCGTTATCTGGATATTACCGTTCTTCCTACAGGTTTCCGTCGTTTGCATAATTTGGCAAAACCAGCGGATGGACCTCTTAGCGTGCGAATTTTCATGGCCCCGGAAAGCACCGCTGCCGAGCTGACTTGCGACGTAGCAGTTTACGATCGTAATGGACAGATCGTCTGGTTGATCGAGGGACTGGGCGGCGTTGGAAGCAAGTCGTTGAACAGGCTGAGCGGCGGCGGTATTGGAATTGGTGCAGGGAGATGACATCTGCTCTAAACGGCGGAGCGAAAACACAGATTGAAAATGAGGACAGGCGGATTGCCATAGTAGGCATGTCCTGCTTGTTCCCGCAATCTCATGATCTTGTCTCATTCTGGCAGAATATCGTCCAGGGAAAGGACTGTATAAGAGAGGTTGGTCCGGATGAATGGAGTCAAGAAACCTTCTTTCAGCCTTATGCAGAATGGCGTCAGAAAGAACTGTTCGAGAAAATCTACTGTCGTAGAGGCGGCTTTGTAACCGAAACGGCCGAATTCAATGCCATGAATTATGGTGTGATGCCGAATGCGGTGGCGGCTACTGACCCAGATCAAATGTTGGCGCTCAGGCTGGCTTGCCAGGCCGTAGCCGATGCAGGCTATGACAAGCGCAGTTTCAACGCCGAAAAGGCAGAAGTGATCATGGGACGCACTTCCGCCCCAGGACACGGTTCCATGAATGCCGTTCACTATGGGATGACGGTCGAACAAATCGTGGCAATCGTCAAAGAAGTTCGTCCGGACTGGGATAAAAAGGCGCTCTCCGCATTTGCTGAAGAGTTGAGAAGGTCGCTTAAGGTATGCGGGCCCGAAGCAATTCCAGGGGTTATGCCTAACATTTTGGCCGGGCGCATCGCCGGTAAACTGGGTTTTCACGGCAAGAGTCTGGTTCTGGACGCCGCCTGCGCTTCATCCTTAGTGGCTGTGGAAATGGCCGTGAACAATTTGCGGGCGGGGCTTGCCGATCTGGTTCTGGCCGGAGGCAGCTTCATCAATTCATTTGCCGTGTTTTACCAGCTGTTCAGCCGATTGGGCGCCCTTTCCCACAGTGAAGAAATCAGACCTTTCGATCAAAATGCTGACGGCACGCTCCTGGGTGAAGGGGTAGGCATGGTAGTCCTCAAGCGCATGAGCGATGCGCTCAGGGATGGCGACCGGGTCTATGCTTCTATCCTGGGTGTTGGTAGCTCCAGCGATGGAAAAGGAACGAGCATGCTGGCTCCGGCCGTGGAAGGCGAAGCGCTGGCACTGCAGAGAGCCTACGATGATGCGAGCATTTCACCGCGAACGGTTGAACTTATTGAAGCACATGGAACGGGAACGGCTGTCGGTGACGTTGCCGAAATGCAGGCACTGAAGAAAGTATTCGGGCCGACTGCCAAGTCAGATCAAGACAACAATTGGTGTGCTCTGGGCAGCATAAAGTCGATGATTGGCCACACTCAGGCCGCCAGCGGCATTGCCGGTCTAATTAAAACAGCGCTAGCACTGTATCAGAAAGTCTTACCGCCGACTCTGAATGTGATCCAACCAAACACTCAAATTGATTGGAATAAATCACCTTGCTATATAAATAGTAAGGCTAGGCCTTGGGTGCATGCCCGGCCGCACCCGTTACTGAAGGCGACCAATCCGCAAGTGTTGGACAACCTGCCGCCCCGCCGCGCCGGTGTCAGTGCCTTCGGGTTTGGTGGCGTCAATGCCCACGTTGTTTTGGAAGAATTTGATGAGCTGGCTGAAGCTGAACATGCTTCCTTTCATCAGGATTGGGATTCAGAAGTATTTTGCTTTGCCGGTAAGGATCGATCGACACTAATCGGTGAGCTGAGTAAGTTTAGGGCGCAATTGAACGCCGGTGTCGATTACAAGTTAAAAGATCTGGCATATACGGTCAACTGTGCGGGCAAGGCGAGTGACGCTCAGAGCGCAGCTGAACGCCGATCGACAGAACCGAGAGTTTCGTTCGTCAGCTCATCTGTGGATGAATTGAAGGAAAAGATGGAGTTCGCCCTGGCGGCGCTGTCTTCTGACCGTCCATTGAGTGAGATAGTCTCCAATGCGGAGCAGAGGAATGTATATTTCTCGGTTGATTCTGACGTTGCTGCAGGGAAAATGGCATTCGTATTGCCAGGGCTCGGTGCCGCATATCCTGGCATGCTGACGGAATTATGTCTGCACTTTCCAGAAGTGCGCCAGATCTTCGACTTTGTCGATGATCTGGCGGCAAAATCTGGCAGCGGTGCTCCTCCTAGCCGCAAGATTTTTCCTTATCCTGATTTCGGCTTGAATGGGTTTGGCCAATCTTCAGCGACGCTTGCCAGCATGGATGCAGCCGTCGTGACTGTAATCATGGCCGAATGGGCGATTTTCACATTGCTTCTGCATCTCCAGGTAATGCCTGATATCCTGGTCGGCTGCAGCACGGGCGAATTTGCAGCGCTCACCATGAGTGGTGCAGCCGACATTCTGGCTGCTTCGCCTCTCTTCTATCACTTGAGCACGAGCGCCGCTCGCTCAATTCCACAAGAGCGGTTGGCAGAGCTGAGGTCGTTACGGGTAGCGGCATCTTACGAAAAGGTGGAGCCGCACCTGAAAAGCCGCTCCGATTGCGTGTACTTAGGAGCTGATCTATCAGAACATCAGCTTCTTTTGTCTGGTTATAAGGCCAGTATTGAGGAACTCTTGAAGGACTTCGCTTGCGATGGAATCGATGCTGTCCTCCTTCCTTCAGCAATTCCTTACCATACGCCCCTGGTCGAAGGAGTTGTTGACGAGAATCGAGAAGAGATTTCAGATCTGGAAATGGCCGCCCCACAAATACCATCGTGGTCGTGCTCAACTGCGTCTTTCTATCCCTCCGATCCCGATGCTCTAAAAAAGATTACAACCCAACTCTTCACCGTGCCGATCCAGTTTCGCCGCAGCATCGAATTGCTTTATCAGGAGGGTGTAAGGAAATTTGTCGAAGTTGGACCGAAGGATGCCCTCACTTCGGTAGTATCCGAAATCCTTGTCGATAAGCCGCATCTTGCTGTAGCATCTAATCGCGCTTCATTCTCAGCAATTTCGCAACTCAATCAAATGCTGGCCGCCTTGTTTGCACAAGGCGTCTCAATGAATCTTGACTATCTTTATCGGAGGCGCGAACCCAAGGTGATCGACTTCACCGGAGAGCAAAAGCCTGCGCCAAATGCGAAGCGCACGTTGCTTAACCTGAGATACCCGGAAGTGCGATTGCTCAAGGGCTGGCAAGAAAGAACCGGGCTAAATAGCTCCTACCCAACAGGTATGGGACGAAGCTCCGGGCCAGAAGCCGATTATAGAGGGGAAGAAGAGGGCTATGAAGAGCCGGGCCAGCCGAACGGACAAGAAAACGTAGTTACTTCCTACCTCGGTGCAATGGCGTCGTTTCATAGTCACTTAATGAGTGTCCAGGAAGAGGTGATGGCTACATATCTAAACGGCCCATCCTCTTTCGGGAGCGAGACAAGCGACCATGGCGTTACTGCCGTAGAACGATTTCCCTTAATGCGAGACGCCGCCTTTCAAGTAACGGATGACACCATCTCGATTGAAATGCTCTTGGATCTGACAAACCATCAGTACCTTATCGACCATGCAATTGGCGGTGTTGTTCGGACGATCTATCAATCCGGCGAGAGAGTCTACTTGTTGCCTCTTACGGTTGCGATCGAACTAATGACGGAAGCGGCGTCCCATTTTCATCCTGGATTACAAATATGCAGCATAAGCGATATTAGAGCCTACAAGCGCATCCGCGTTGGTGCAGAAGGCGTGAAAATAGAAATTGTAGCCAGGCTAATAAGTGACGGCTCCGTTAGCGTCGAGATTTGCCGCAAGCGCGACCTCATAAAAATTGAGAATGAAGAGTTGAGTCAAGAACGAGACTTGCTGATGGCGTGCCGAGTCACCTTTGCACCCAATCTTAACCATTCGAATCAGACTGTGGATGCGGTTCATGGTCGAGCGCCGCGATTAGCGCCGTCTGCCTTGTACGGAGCACAAGCGATGTTCCACGGTCCCCGCATGCAGTCGGTGATCAATCTTACCTCGGTGGCAGACCGCGAGATCAGCGGGCGAGTAAGCGCGAGAATGCCCACGGATTGGTTCGGAGATCTGCCAGAAGAATATGCCAAAAATCTTTTGCTCAACCCGCTTTTGTTGGACAACGCTACCCAACTCGTTTTGTTTCATCTCTTTGAACATGGCGAAGAAGCCGATGCCTTGCTACCATTCATGGTCGAGTCAATAAATCTATACGCAGATCTGAGTACTCTGTCTGAAACGCTGACCGTGAAGGCGGTTCTCGATTCAATAACGCAGCGAAATACTAAGGCGGATGTGCTGTTATTTGATAATGAAAAACTGGTTGCAGAGTTTCGCTCGATAAGTAGCCGACGCATTATCCTCGATGAACGGTGGCGCCGCTTTGTTGCTCGGCCCGAAAGCACTTTTTTGGGGACCGCACCGGAATTTGATTTCAAAGCAATTCTTAATGGGCAAGCTATTGCCCTCCAGTCCGTCGAAGAGAGTATCTTGCCGGAAGACGAGGGTGCGCTTTCCTGGTGTGCCGACTATCTGCTCAGCCCCTGGGAGACTCAAATGTTCGATGCCCTCTCCCCGGCGAATCGCCGGCGAGAGTGGTTGCTCGGTCGAATCGCGGCCAAATCGGCTGTTCGCCAGCTTGTCTTAGAGACGCTGGGAAATAAGCTTTGCTCGGCCGATATAGAAATCTATTCAGATGGACATGGCAAGCCGTTCGTCGCTGATTTCAGTTGTGGGGATCAGAAACTGGTGATGCACGTGTCTATTACTCACAAAAATGGAAGAGCAGTTGCTGTTGCTCTTGAGTCCAGGAATGCCAGAGGTGTTGGCATAGATCTCGAAGCCGTCTGCCCCAAGGAAGCCGGGTTTGAAGACCTGGTTTTGACTCGATCGGAAAAAACAAGATTTGCCAGCAAGTTGGCGGACCGGCGTGATCTCGTTCTTGCGAAAATATGGTCAGCGAAAGAGGCAGTCAGTAAGGCAATCGGTAACGGTCTTTCTGGAAATCCGAAGTCGCTTGAGATCATTCAAGCGAATCAAGATCTTGACGAATTCGCAGTGGCGTCCGTCGCAGAGCTTGCCTTGGCCGGTGACCACGGTCGAAGAGAAAGGAGATCGGAAACAGTAACCGCCAGATCTCTAACCTTGGATGAATCAGTCTTAACTCTGGCGATTCTCCGTTGAAAGATTGCATCTAAGGCGCATGAAAGACAAATGGTCGAAAAGAAAACTATCCTACGTTATCCTGGCTATTCTTTTCATTTCGGCTGGAGTGCTGCATTTCATCAAATCAGCCGTGTTCGTAAAAATCGTGCCGGCCTGGCTCGGCCACCCGCTGGAACTCGTTTACTTAAGCGGCTTGTTTGAGATTCTCGGTGGTTTTGGACTTTTGCTTACCAGGACGCGCAAGCTGGCCGGAATCGCTTTGATTGCTCTTTTGATAGCTGTCTTTCCAGCCAATATTAATATGGCGTTGAACAACCAGCAGTTCGCCAATATACCTGTCGCTTTGCTTTGGCTGAGATTGCCCTTGCAGTTTGTCCTGATCGCCTGGGTGTGGTGGACAACATTGAAATCATGAACTAGCCACGCACTACTGCTTAGATCTCAGATCCTCGGCCGCTTTCTCCAGCTTCGCGACCGGATCGTCAGGGTCAAGGGCAAGCGCTTTCTTGATACATGATTGGGCTGCGTCGAAGTCTTTCTCTTTGCGTTTGCACTCAGCCAGATGCAACCAGGCATTGACATAGCTCGGGTTTATCTCAAGCGCTTTGTTCAGGTACTCTTCAGCTTGTGAGTACTTCTCTTCGTCGACATAAAGCGAGCCAAGATTGCTGTACGCCCATTCAAACCTGGGATACTTCTTTATGCATTCAAGCCAAACTTTTTCTGCCTCGTCCTTGTTAAATATGCGCGAGTTGAAGCCCTTTATATTCAGATGAACCGCATCCTCAGGCGCAGGATCGCGGGGCAACTTGGTTTCCAGGTAGCGTTTGGCTTTTACCGCAATGTCCTGACCTTGACCTAGCTGAATCGCTCTTTTCATCGACTCTCTGGACTGCTCGGTCCAGCCGGCGCCCTTGTACTGGACGCCAAGATCATAATACTCGCTTGCCGTCTTACCATCCGGTACCTTTTCCGGAGGAACGGAAGAGCGGTAAAAGTACGAGCAACCACTTAGAAAGCTGACAACTAAAGCAGTGGTGAACCCCAGTGCCGCTTTGCTCACTTCCCTCATACCAGGTCCTCTTCAGCTAATCATTTTGATCGACAACTTCCGAATATTAACGTAGCTGAGCGATCCGTGCACGGACGATTTTTTTCTGTTCGCACTTAACAGACGCCTTGGCGAGGCTGGATATATGATGAATAGGCAAATAGTTAGATCGGGATGTATAAATAATGAATTGCCAGCATTGTGCGAAGATCTTGCAAGCGGATTGGCATTTCTGTCCCAAATGCGGCAGGGCAGTATTTTCCCAAAAGAATACGGTCTTGCCCTTTCTATCCGGCGATCGAGAAGAGATGTTCGATGAAATCGCTCGCCAGGCCGTGGCTCGCTCAAAATTCAAGTCCGGATCATACGGCAGCAACGTTCGTTCAGTAGTACTTGAGGTGATCGTCAGGCAGGCCTTAGCTGGGGCGCCCTGGCGTGAGATTTGTGCAGGACCGATGAGGGTGAATAACATTACGGCCGAAGAGGTGCAAGCCGAAGTGGATCGCCGCAGCGGAGCCTCATGAGGCTGAGAAGAGCTGCTCTTCGGCATGATAGCTGCTTCTTACCAACGGTCCGGCAAAGACATTCCTGAATCCCATAGCCATTCCCTCTCGCCTCAGTTGATCGAATGTCTCGGGAGTAACCCAACGCTGAACGGATAGATGATTGGCTGTGGGCTGCATATATTGTCCGAGCGTGACCAGATCGCAACCGACTGATCGCAAAGAGTGCATCACCATGAGCACCTCATGATCTTCTTCACCAAGACCGACCATCAGACCGGATTTGGTGGTCAGTCCGGCCAGCTTTGCTTGCTCAAGAAGATCGAGGCTGCGCTGAAATTTTCCTTGCGGACGGACACTTCGATATAGTCTTGGCACTGTCTCAACATTGTGATTGAGCACATCCGGTCTTGCTTGAATAACGGTTTTAAGCGCTTGCCAATTACCCTGGAAGTCAGGTATGAGGACTTCGATCCTGGTATCTGGGCAGCGCTTCCTGATTTCGTTCACGGTATTGGCCCAAACTAAGGCCCCACCATCTTCGAGTTCATCGCGATTGACCGAGGTAATGACGGCGTGGCGCAGACTAAGCTTTTCAACCGCTTCGGCCACTCTTATAGGTTCTTGCCAATCAAGCTCTGTGGGCCGGCCCGTGGCTACGTTGCAGAAGCCACAGCTGCGCGTGCAAATATTGCCGAGAATCATGAAGGTGGCCGTTGAGCGCGACCAGCACTCGCCACGGTTGGGACAGGCTGCTGATTCACAGACAGTGTGGAGCTTTAAGGTGTCAACGATAGACTTAAGCTCTTGGTATGGTCTTTGAGTAGGCAGTCTTACTCTGAGCCAATCAGGCTTTTTGCCCGGGGTTGGCGATTGGCGAGCGCTGCTATATGGTTTATCCGGCATGGTTTTCATTTTACCCCTGGCGCCGCCATGGCAGACACACTGTCAAAGAGTGGCGACAAGCCTAATCTTGTGACATACTCTTGATAAAAGAACAAAGATCGTCAAGAAGCAGGGGTACTGGTGAATAGTCAGGCTTTGCTGGTTTGCCCGGCCAGCTTAACGAATCGGAAAGCCTAAACTGCTGAAGCAGAAAAAGCGATGCCTAGGAAATTCATTGAGCTTTCGGAAAAGATCGAGTATTTGTCGATACTTGATGAGAATGCGAAAGTGGATGAGGCGCTTGAACCAAAGCTTAGCGGTGAACAGCTTAAAACAATCTATCGCTATATGCTTCTGGCGCGGCGCACCGATGAACGGCTGCTTCTCATGCAGCGACAGGGCAGGCTCGGTACTTTTCCGCAGAGCTCAGGACACGAAGCGGTTAGCATGGGGGCCGCCTTTGCTATAACAGCTGATGATTGGCAGGTACCTGCTTATCGAGAGCTGCCCGGGATGCTCTATCGCGGTTGGTCCATAGACCACTTCATGCTTTATTGGAACGGATTTGAAGAAGGGGCGCGCGTGCCGGACAATGTTAAAGACCTGCCCATTTGCGTTCCCATTGCCACTCAACTCCTGCACGCGGTCGGCATCGGTATGGGCATGAATATTCGCGGCGAAAAGAATGTCGTGCTTACTTTCTTTGGAGACGGTGCATCATCGGAAGGCGACTGCCATGAGGCCCTCAATTTTGCTTCGGTGTTCAGCGCTCCGGTAGTCTTCGTTTGTCTCAATAATCAGTACGCGATTTCTGTGCCGTTAAGCAGGCAGATGCATTCAGAAACCATTGCTCAACGGGCTGTCGGTTACGCCATGCCCGGCATCAGAGTCGATGGCAATGATGTGCTGGCTGTCTACGTGGCGACCAAGGAGGCGGTTGAGCGAGCCAGGAGCGGGGGAGGACCGACGCTTGTGGAAGGGCTTACCTACCGGCTGACGCCGCACACAACAGCTGACGATCCGAAACGCTACCGCAGCGATGAGGAGTACCAGCTCTGGTTGAGCCGGGAACCGCTCAAACGTTTTCGTCGGTATCTGGAGAAGAAAGGCCTTTTGAACGATAAGGATCACGAGCGACTGGAAGCTGAACTGGACAGCGAGATCAAACAGGCTATGGAACGAACCGAAGCCCAAATCAAAGCGGAAGATTTGAAAAACCCGACTAGCATGTTCGATCATCTTTATAAGGACATACCGCCTACTTTACAGAATCAAAGGGATGAGTTCGCTCGCTACTGGGAGTCGCGGCATAAAGCCTCGGATAAACAGAATCCACAGAAGTCGGGGGCAAGGACAGATTGAATCTAAGGGGCATGGCACTGTCATGCCCGGATTTAAAGCAAGGCGGAGTCGTATTAAAACATGACCGAAATGAATATGGCCAAAGCAATAAATCTTGCCTTGCACGAAGCTATGGCCAGAGACGATCGAGTGATCATGCTGGGCGTCGATATCGGACCAGACGAAGGTGTGTTCAGGATAACGGAAGGACTGTTCGCTCGCTTCGGCGACAAGAGGGTGATCGATACACCCTTGGCTGAATCGGCAATCATTGGCACGGCCATCGGCATGGCCATCTACGGTCTTAAGCCGGTATGCGAAATACAATTTGCCGGTTTTGACTATTATAATTATCACCAGCTGGAGTGTCACGCTGCTCGCTTCCGAAATCGTACACGCGGACGCCTGACGGTTCCGATGGTGATGCGCGCTCCCTACGGTGGCGGAATTCGCGCTCTTGAACATCACTCTGAAAGTCGCGAAGCAATCTATGCTCACACGCCAGGGTTGAAAGTCGTTATTCCTTCCGGACCGCGTAACGCCAGAGCCCTTCTCCATAGCGCCATTCAAGATCCGGATCCAGTCATTTTTTACGAGCCGAAGGCCGTCTATCGATTGTTTAAAGAAGATGTTCCTCAAGAGATGGAGACATTGCCCATCGGTCATGCGCGCGTCACTCAAGAGGGTAAGGACATAAGTCTTATTTCTTACGGTGCCAGCATGCGACCGACGCTTGAAGCGGCTGAGTGTTTGCAGGATGAAGATGATGCCAGCGTCGAGATTGTCGATTTGCTTACCATTTCACCGCTTGATATTGAAACAGTTGTCAACTCGGTGAAAAAGACAGGCAGAGCAGTGGTAGTGCACGAAGGACCTCGTACTTGCGGCCTGGCAGCGGAAGTAGTTGCTTCAATCAATGAAAATGTTCTTCTCAACCTGGAGGCACCGGTGAAGAGGGTCACCGGATATGATGTGCCGGTGCCCTATTTTTCTAAGGAACAGTGGTACCTACCGGACGCCGACAGAATCGTGGCCGCTGCTCGCGAGACCCTGAATTTCTGAGGAAAGGACGCTTCTTTGCCATGACGCCTTGCTGTCCCAATGGAGAGGAAATCTCATGAGCCTTGAGTTTCGTTTGCCGGATCTTGGCGAAGGAATCCGTGAGGCTGAGATTCTTGCCGTGAAAATTAACCCCGGAGACAAAGTCAAAGAAGATCAGGCCATCTTCGAGGTGGAAACAGACAAGGCAGTCGTTGAAATTCCCTCGCCTTTTGGCGGTACGGTAGAGACGGTGAACGTCAAGGTAGGAGAGATCGTTGCCGTAGGGACAGTGCTAGCAACATTTCAGCCGGACTCAGCCAGGGCCCAACCAGGCAAGCCGGCAATAGAGGCGAGTGCAGGGCCGGCACTTCAGGGACAGAAGAAAAATACAGTAGAGCCAGCCAGCCGCCGCACTGCTACTTCCGTGATCGAGGATGGCCGCCAGGTGGCAGCCTTGCCTTCCACCCGCCGCCTGGCGCGCGAGCTGGGTGTCGATCTGAGAATGGTTACTGGCACCGGCAGCGGTGGCAGAGTGTTGAGCGAAGATGTGCGCGCTTTCGCGACCGGCCCCACTAGTCCAGCTCGATCCAAAGGCGGAGATCTGGGAGGCCAGGCACCGGTCAGCTTGCCAGATTTTTCCCGGTTCGGCAAAATTGAACGAGTAGCGTTAAGGTCCGTGCGTCGAAAAACAGCGGAGAACATGGCGGTAAGCTGGGAGCAGATTCCTCATGTCACTCACTGCGACGAAGCTAACCTGACGGAACTGGAAGAATTGCGCCTCAAGTACGAAAAAAAAGTGAAAGCCCAGGGTGGCAAGCTTACCCTCACGGCTTTTGTTTTGAAAGCGGTCGCCAGCGCCCTGAGCCGGTACTTGCAATTCAACGCCAGCTTTGATCGCGCGAGAGAAGAAATTATCCTCAAGCACTTTTTTAATATTGGTGTTGCCGTAGCGACCGAGCGCGGCCTGATTGTGCCTGTCATTCGCGACGTCATTAAGAAAAGCGTCAGCGAGGTTGCTCTTGAACTTACCCAGGTTATCGAGAAAACCAAGGCCGGAAAAGTCGAGCTGGATCGCTTGCAGGGCAGTACCTTCACGGTTACTAATGTTGGTGCCATCGGCGGTACCAGTATGGTGCCGATGATCAATTATCCGGAGTGCGCTATATTGGGCTTAGCAAAGGCTCAGCCCAAGCCGATTGTCAAAGATGGCAAAATCGCCGTAGGATTGATCATGCCCATGGCTCTCTCTTTCGATCATCGAATTGCTGATGGAGCGGAAGCAGCTCAATTTGTCTTGGACATTGTCAAGCAATTAGAGGACCCGGGTTCGTTTCTTCTGGAGGCTTAAGCAATGGTTGTTGGCGAAATAACGCAAGAAACTGAACTGGCCGTTATAGGCGGTGGACCGGGCGGTTATACGGCCGCCCTGCGTGCCGCTCAGCTTGGTATCAAAACTACCCTGATCGATGCCAGACCTTTGCCAGGTGGCGTCTGCCTGCATGAAGGCTGCATCCCCTCGAAAGCCCTTCTCCATGCAGCCGAAGTTGTCAACACGGCCAAGTCGGCGGGCAAATATGGTCTTTACTTCGGCGCACCCAAAATTGAGCTCACCGAGCTGCGCAAATGGAAAGAAGAAGTGACCAATAAGTTAGCCATGGGAATTGTCTCTTTATGCAAAAGTTCGCGGGTGGAGACGATCATCGGTACAGCCGTTTTTCAGGATTCCAAAACGCTTAGAATCGAACACCCGGGCGAAGCTTCCGTCTCACTTAAGTTCAAACACGCGATTGTCGCCAGCGGTTCACGGCCGCTTACCCTTAACAAGCTTTTCAAGAAGCCGGAAGATATGAAAAGCGAGCGCATTCTCGACTCTGCTTCCGCGCTTGCTCTCGACGCCGTGCCATCCTCGCTCTTGGTTGTCGGTGGTGGCTACATCGGCCTGGAGATGGGTACTGTCTATGCCGCTCTGGGCAGTGATGTGACAGTGGTGGAGATGACTGACGGTCTTTTGCCAGGAGTTGATCGTGATCTGGTCAAGCCCCTGGCTAATCACCTGGCCACGACTTTTAAAGCGATTTATCTCAACACGACCGTGGTCAGTCTGGAAGATATTGGCGATGGCATTGTCTGTGTCTTTGAAGGAAAGGATGCTCCCAGTCAAGCTAAATTTGAGCGAGTCTTGATTGCTGTCGGTAGGCGGCCCAATGGTGATGCGCTCGGATTGGAGAACACGCAAGTGGCACAAGACGAATATGGTTTCATCAAAATTGACCAGTCCTGCCGCACCACCGACCGCCGCATTTTTGCTATCGGAGATGTTTCCGGCCAGCCGATGCTGGCCCATCGCGCCATGCGACAGGGCCATGTCGTCGCTGAAATCATTGCGGGGAGGAAGTCTTCTTTTGACAACCGGGCGATTCCGGCGATCGTTTTCACTGAACCAGAAGTTGCCTGGTGCGGACTGACTGAAGGCGAAGCGAAAGAAAAGGGAATGACAGTGGGCGTCGCCAAATTTCCCTGGTCAGCATCCGGTCGCGCCCTCACCCTGGCAGAAGCAGTCGGGCAAACGAAGATTCTTTATGACCTCGAAACAACGCGGGTGCTCGGACTCGCTCTAGTAGGTGCCCGAGCCGGGGAATTGATTGCCGAAGCAGCCCTGGCCATGGAGGCCGGCGTCGTGCTTGAAGACCTAGTGGCCACCATTCATCCCCATCCGACCCTCTCTGAAACAATTCCAGAAGCGGCGATGGTCGCAATTAATAGATTGGAACGCCAACGCCAGGGGCAATCTCCGAAGGAGCCGAGCTTAAGGTAGTGAGAGAATGTTTAAACTAAGCATGCTGCTTAGAGATGTTTGATCGTTCATGATAGTGGCATGTCCACGACGGCGGTCTAACGAAGTCTTATTGCTCCGCTTAGCCTGCCGAAGGAAACAGCGGCGTTCTTCGCACTGTCGGCAAACAGCGCGTCTTTGTCATTGTCGTCAGGCGTTCGGTAAAATCGAGGAGCAAGGCAGCTAAGTGAAAGCCATCGTGAGAAGGGACTATAGCGAAAGAGGCCCATTGGCTGTCGTGCTCAGAAGTGTGTCGACGACGCCTCGAGGAGGCGACGGACTGCTTACAATTGCCTTAGAATATACATTCGCCCAGCTCTTCAAACAGGGCTTAGTGGACAAATAAAGGGGGCATAAAAATCAAAGTGGGTCTTTACAAACGCGGTCGTTCGGACGTCAGGAGTTGTCATGGCTGATGAAAGCGCCAACAAAGCAAATGGATTAGGTTCAGCAGCGACTCTCATGATTGAAGCTCTGGACAAGGCTAGTGCGGAGCTTGATAAGACCGTGACCTCTTCCGTTGAACAGCTTAATGTCTTCAATGAGTCACTCGAGAAGAGTTTTTGTAATCGCCTCCAGAAGCTAGCGGAAAAGGCCGTCAGCGCTGTTGATTCAAGCGTCGAAGACCTGGTAATCAGGAAAGAGGATTTCGCCGAACGTCTGGCTGATCTCGAGCGCTCCGAAATCGAGTCGGTTGTGCTTGCTGCTCGCGAAATCAGACAACAGCTTTCCACTCGGGCTCATCAAGCGACTGAATCAATCAGCAGATTGATCGAAGAGCAAATGGTCAGCCTCAGAGCTCTCAGCGAAAAGCCAGAGATCAAACTGGCAGAGTTCAGTCAATCGAGAATTCAAGAAGTTGGCACGCTTGTCCAAGAGGGCAAGGGCAAGATCGAAACCCAGGAAAGTGAGTACGAGAAACAGATTTCCAACCGCGTGCAAACCTTCGATGAGAAAGTACAGGGAGTGGTGACTAGCGGCAAACGAGAGTTGGATGAAAAGCTGGAAACATATCACCAGGACTTCGAAGAAAAGATTGCTGATGTCATGGATCGTTTGAGCAAATTAGTGACGGTCACCATCAAGGATCTCGAAGAAAAAACGAAAGCCGGTGGCGACTCGGTGGCCGGCTTCAGTTCAGCCAGCCAGAAACATCTTGCCGACCACGTCGAGGAGTGGCAAGGAATTCTTTCCACAGTCAGTCATGAGTATCAGGGCAATTTGACCAAAGATAAAGACCTGTCCGAAGAACTCCATGCGGTGAAGCTCAATCAGAAGGTGAGTGAAGTCAAGGAGGAGATAAACAAGATCGCTCTTGATGCCTCCACAAAGCTGACGGCAAGCCACAAGCTCTTCTACAGTTCATTAAAACGGCTGGAGAAGAAGTACTACGATCGCCTGGAACGCTTATTTGCCCGGTTTGAAACAGCCCTCTCTCAGGAATCGCGGCTGACTACCGGGGCTAATGCCTACCGCCCGCAGTCTAATCATGAATTAAGAGAAGTATTGCGGGCCCGACTGCAGGCCCGCGGCGTCGAGATTGTCCAAGGTTTCCGAAGACAAGTTCAGCAGTTCGAGTCGGAATATTCCAGAGCTAGTGCAGGCTCTCATGAAAGACTGGAGACGGTGCGGGCCACCACAATCGATCAGCTGGAGAAGCAAGTGAGGAGCATGAGTATGGAGCTCGGTCGTATCCTGAGGAGCTTCAGAAACGAACTTAATGAAGCCAGTGCGCAGCTTCCCCAGATCGAAGAAGCCGGTCATACAGCCGCCATGGCCGTCAGGGCATACTGCAATAATGCCCAGCTTTCCATTTGAAATTCTGTTAGGGTGACTGAAAACGATAAAGGGCTAAAGGATGACATTCGCTGGAAAGAAGCTTCAAGATATATATGATTCGGGAGCCGATCGTCTTTCTGACCTGGAAGGGCAGGCACTCAATAAACTCAAGCGTTTCAAGGATGACCATGCGGAAAAGCTGAAAACCGATGTGGAAGGTTGTGTTGGCCGCGTGAAAGGGACGGCTTCGGAGCTGACTACGGAGTTAGGTACCTATATTGACGGCGGTTTAGCGCGACTGAAAGACGTGATCGAAAGTGAAACACGGGAAACCAATGCCCACACACTGCATCTGGTGACTGAGCTGACCAACCTCTCTGATAAATTGAGCGCCTCAATCGCTGCTCTAAAGAAGGCCTATAAGGACAATGTCGAATTTATTAAAGTGAGTTCCTCCGACCGTTTCGTCAGTACGGTCGAAAGGGCCAAACTGGAATTTGAGAAGCACGATTATGGTTCGTCCCGGCATCTGAAGGCGCACGGTACCTTCGTAGCCAATTCCTTGCAGCAAAAGCTCGATCATGTACTCTGGGAATCGCGGGGAGACGAAAAGCAAGTGACCGGCTCACTGTTTAAGTCATACATGCAGAAAGCCAACGCGATCGACAGCCATTTTTCCGCTCTCATGCAGAAGTTGTCTTCGGAATTCCAGAACCAATATAAGGAATTGGAAGGGGGCGCCAAACGTTCGGAAAGTTTGGTTGAATCCGAAGCCAAGACAATCTTGCAACGAGTCGACGACCATGCAACCAAGGTGGAGCATGAAATAAGCGAACACTTTAAGAAAGTATCGGAGCAGCACCGGCAAAAGCTGGACAATGACCTTTCCACCGTAGCCGATGACTTGAGCAGAATTCATGACACTACTACTGAGAAATTAGGTGATTCAACCGAGCAGCTCAGTGAAAGTTTATTGGGAGCCAGTGCCCAGGCCCAGGAAGCCTTGAAGGTGCGCTGCGATGATTTGAAGCAAAAGATCAATTCCTCCACAGCTGAATTCGCCAAGCGCATGGCGGAAAGGTTGAGAACCAGCACAGATCTGAAGGCATCTCTAGAAGGCGATCGCGACGATATCGTCAGCGGCATTCGGGTCGAGCTTTCCCAAATCCAGGAAGCTTTTGAGAAGAAAGTGATGGGCATGATTGCTCAGGCTACCGAACGAGTAAAGAGGATTGCTGGTGAGGCCGAGGGTGATATTAAGGATGCTCAGAAGAATTGCGATGACCAGCTTGGCCAGGAGGCAAAGACCGCCAGGACCGAGATCGACAAGGAAGTGGAAAAATTTCTTGAACTATTGGGTTCACACCGATCGTCTGCCCTTGACGAAATCGTCAAAGCTGCCGGTAACGCCAACGAGAGCGCCGGGATAATTTCATCCAAGCCGAGCCCAAGGCAGAAGAAAGCAAGCCTGGAAGATGAAAGTGAAGATAAGAACTAAGGATCGAAACGGATAGCTATGAACCAAATGCTCCGCCAACATCATATTCGTTTCCAGGACCTGGAAGGTTACTTGCGAGGTTATGACCCGGCTAACAAGCCTCCGCCCCAGGAAGAATGGGCCAAGACCGAAAGCGCCGGCTTTGAGCCGGGCATGTTGATTTTTTGTCTTGATTCCGTAGCGATACCACCGGGATTAACCTCCTTCGGGAAAAAAGAAGGGGAAGCTGGGTTTGGTAAAAAGGAAGAGGTTGGCGAAACTTTTCGGGTGCGAGACCTCTGTATTGTTACCGGCAAGGAAAATGGTCGACCTCTGGTAGTGAGCATAACGGCAAGTGCATACGAACAGCGCTTCCTCGAGGCTCTCATGCTGGAGAAGGCCAGGAAAGCGATTCTTGATGCGCGCGAGTTCTACTACGTCACCGCTCAGCCCAGCAAGCCCTTGAGCGAAGCAATGATTAAAGAGATTGACCGATTGGGCAATGTCTACGCGCAAGGGGGCTCAAGACGTAGTCTCACCGTAGAAAGCTCCGGGCCTTTGGAACCGGCTGTGGCCCTATTGGCGGCGCTGGGCGTGCGTCTTAGTGTGCCAGGCGGCAAACAGGTGCTGGATATAGGTTCGGTCTGTCATATGCTTTTCGCTAGCGATAGCAGGCAGCAAGAAGATAAGAACAGGACCCTGATCAAATCCTGCTTTACCCCAGTGGCAAGCAATACCTTTGGCGGCGCTCGCCTTGCCGCTCGGGGCGGCGAAGTGAAAGCGGCAGCGCCAGCCGAAAGCAAGTGGAGTGGCGGACAGCCAGAACCTGCTAATGCCAGCGCCTCAATGAGCAAAGCGCCAACGGCTGAGGGTGAAGAGGTTCACGCCGATACAGAAGGCTTTGATTATGCCCTGTTTGGCCAGCTCACCGAACCACCTGCGGCTTTAGTCAGCGATCATTTGCAAATGAGCAAGCCGGCGTCAGGGCAAAGTAAAGGGGAGACTGAGAGCAAAGCGCAATCGCCGAAGAAAGAGGATGCTACACAGGGAGGAGCCCTTTTCGATGCCTTTACACCAGAGGAATTGAAAGTGCCTCCGCCCAAGCCAGCTGCCGCTACCAACGTCAGCAAGGAGACGAAGAGCGGTGGGGCGCCAGAAGCTTCCCAGTCCGGCACATACAAACATCTGGCCGAAGCGCTTTCGGGCTTGGTAGAAGGGGATGAAGAAGAACGTCCCGGTAAAGTCGTAGAAATTGGCCATACACCGTTGGAAAGTGAGAAAGAGCGGGCTGGCAAGCCGTTTCGTGCCAAAGATAAGTCCGAGCCTGAGCTGCTATCGCCTGAATCTACGGGTCCGACACCGGCCGAGCCCGTTAGTCCACAGCCTGAGTCAAGAAAACCAGAGGCAAAACCCGAGCCAGTAAAAGCAAGCGAGGAGACGAAGCGAACAATGTCATCCGAATCTTCAGTAGGTTCTGACCGGTCCTCTCGTGCCACTGTAACCGGTGATCACGATGTCGTGCCAGTGCCACCTAAAGCAAGCAAGCCGGCGGTGGTGGCAGAAACGACCATTGATAGTGTCGCGGCCAGCATGGGACGCAGCCGGGAGACGGCCAGCGCTTCTGTGAGCTCAACTTCGACGCCTTCTTATCAGGAGCCGCAGGCGGTTATGAACGAGATGGCCTCTCTGATGAGCAAGCTGGAGCAGCAAGTCTCCAAAGCATCCAAGAAGCTAGCCTCGCGAGCCGAAGAAATCGAACAAAGGTTAAACAGGCGCACGGAAACCTTGCTGGATGAGGCCTCGCAAGACGATAAGAATACGGAGGCGTCAATTCTCGTCTTATGCGACTCGCTCACCAAGCAATTCGAGCAACTCTCCGAAGAACTGCGCCTGAAAATTTCAGATGCTGCCGCAGTTGGTAGAGAGTCGATTAAATCGATGCAGGGTGATGGGCAGTCGCAGCTTGAGGACAATCGCAGCAGCAAGCAAGAGAACCTGCTTAAAGAATGCAAGGACTTTCGTTCCGAAACCGAGTCACTTAACAAATCTAGTGAAGAGTACTTCAATAAGATCGTCAAAGAACACATGGAGCAGGCCGAAGCTCTTATTAGGACGGTTCTAGAGCACCTGAAGGAAATAGCCGACGATTTCGAAATGCGCTTGAACCAGCGCTTCAAGCGCTTTACCGAACGGATGGCAGAAGAGTCGGGTGCGGTGATCAATTCCATTCAACGTAACGTCCATTCAATGGAAGAGGAAATTGATGGCTCATGGGAGCGGGCATCAGAAAAACTCAAGTCAAGCCAGGCCGATTTTGAACAGACCATCGAACACACGCTTGCCGCCACTGAGCTGTCCATTGCCCAGGCGGCTCGGATTCTTCTGGTCGAGCAATTCTTGCCGAAATTGAAAGAACGCAAAGAAATAGTTTGGGGCATGGCCGCTGAAATGGCCACTGCCTTCTCGGAGCAGTCGCAAAGTCAGACGCGCAGCCAGTTGACTGGGCTTGATACCAGCCTGGCCTCAGCCAGACAACAGCTTCATACTCTGGCCGAGGAGTGTCTGGCCCGGATCGATTCGGTAGGCAGGCAACAACAGGCTGGCTTGGAAGACTTGTTTAAGGATACAAGCGGGTTTATGGAACGGAGTACGGCCGACGTTCTCTCCCTGGTAGATAAAACGGAGCAGCAAATTAATGACGTCGAAGGTGTCTGTAAAAAACTGGCGGAAACATCGAGTCTTGATACAGACCCTCATCTGACCGAAGAGCGCAACGGTGCAGTTGCTAAAGTTCAGAATCTGAAGGGGCGACTGAAAGCGGAACTGGATCGAACCCTGGAAGCACATTGCACCCAACTGGAACAACTGGGGCAGACGGTTCAATCGCAGCTCAACACGCGGCGGATCGAGCAGACTCAAGTTATTCGAGAAGCCTCTGAAAATGGCTTGAACCGCATAAAAGAGGCAATTCAAGAAGCTTTCGGCGCCGTCCAGAGCGCCCGCGAAAAATATATGGAGTAGTAGTAGTTTTGGCTTGTTCCGTCTCATCTCAGGGACAAGGGTACCCGGCCAGGCCTAGAAGCGGGCCAATGCCGCTATAGCCCCGATCTAAAAGAGTGGAAAGCCAGGGAAGGTAGCGTATACAACTACTTCTAAGAAATTATCTGCCGGTGTTTAGTGGAAAACAGCATTAGGGCATAGAATGGAGAGGAGGTTGAGATCGCTTTAAGAAATTCGTTTGCCTCCACTCAAAGGTATTATCTTCTGGACGTTTATCCCGAACATCAACCACCCGCTTCCCTGGCTGAGTTCTTAGCTGGGGTGCCTAATCTTGATTACGACGCGATCGATGAGGAGCTCTACCTCTATCACGGCACTAACTGCTATCGGCGTTGGGAGATTAAACGCACTGGCTTCATAGAGCCAGGCAGAAGCAATTACAGTTTTTTTTGCACACGAGCAGCCGATGCCTTTACCTACGCCCGCGCCGCTTGCATGCGAGACATTGGCCCGGGCTCAGTCAACTCCTTAATTTGTGAGCCTGTAGTGCTAAAGGTAAAGATTAACTCGCGCACCTGGCTGCAGGTAGATTTCATTAAAGAGATCGGTTCCAATGAACAGGGCGAAGAGGGCGGACTTTCCGTAGCTGTGCTTGGTCCCATATCCTCCTCATTCCTGGTGGACGTCTTACATTGCACCCACGGGCGTAGACTTGGATGTAACTCGGAATCGACGCGCACGTTCGAAGATGGTACATTTCTAGCGGCCATCTGCCATTTGCGCGAAAAGCTACAAAAGAAACGGCCGGACGCCTGGATGCTCAAGCAACTGGGCTACTTCAGCCAGTCGATGAGTGTGAAAATGGCCGGTGGCGAAGTACCTGAACTGACCCTGGAAGACAACTTGAGGCGACTAAGGCAGGTACGAGCCTGATTGAGAGAGCCAAATGGTGCGAAGGGTAGCGAATGGATTGCTTCTTTCCCTCCTGCCGTTCTTCTATCTAGGTGCGGCGGCCGGGCAAAGCAGCAATGCCTCAAAAATGGAGAAGCTATTAGATCAAGTCGACCAACCTGGCAGTTGGCCTGCGCTTCCTGGCAAGGCGGCCTCTCCTGGTTCACCTCCTGCAAAACCTTTCTTAAGATCAGGTGGTGCTTCTCCGCAAACTCCGGTTTCGCCGAGCCAGCCCCAGAGTCAATGGACACCGCGCAACATCTTGCGTGTTCTTTTGGGTGCTCCCCCTACAGGCACCACATCTGGTAGCTTCTCAGGTGCCAAGGGAAATGTTGAAGAAAATCTTCAAACGGCCCGCGACCAGTCCTCAAGAGCGCAATCTGCCTGCGAACGGGCGAGCTCAGGTTCGGATAAGGAAGCGCGAATGGCTGCTGCGGAGGAGGCTCGCTATGCTGCGTCCGCTGCCCGCGAAGCGGCCGACCGGGCGAGCTCCCAGGCTGCCAACACTACCGGCGACATAGCCGACCTGGCCGCCCAAGCCAGAGGGGCAGCCGACGAAGCGCAGGCAGCAGCGGACCGAGCTACAGCAAACGCCGAAGGCGGCGGTTGGTAAAATCTTGTGTTCTGATTGATACCATATGTGATGCAAATCGCATCTGCTACAATCGGCAAGAGTCGTCTTTGAATTTGCGGTGAAGCGGACACGGCAGTCTGAACACCTGCACGAAATAGTCACGGTTGATCTGCAAGTATTATTCTTTAAATACGAATCCTAGAGATGCGGTGATAGCTATGTTCACGAGTACCCATGAACCTTATTCAATGGTCTTTTTCAGCCTTTTAATGTTAGGTCAGTTCAGCTGCCTCGCTATTCATGCTGCTTTCTTCGAAGATAGTTTGCAACTAAATAGGTTGATGAATTATGCACGCTCTCTGGAGCGATTTCTTGCCTCTTATCAGGATCGCTCAAGCTTGAACGTTGGGCAATTAAGGAAAGAGGCCGAACTTGGCAAACAGCAGCTTGAGGAAACTAGCCAAGATCATCCAGGTGCTCTCACCTGGATTCCGCTTGAAAGCAGCGATAGGGCAGCTTATCGGGGCCGCATGACAAGCAGGCGCTGAAGGTCTACGAGCGGGATTTTTTCACATAGACCGGTTCGGCTACTGAGTCGCTGATATCCAGTGGTCTCAATAGCTCTGGCAATTCCTTGGCGAGAGCTTTGTCGGCTGGTACTGGGGCAACGGTCAATTTGGTTGGCCGAATAACGAGTTTGGCTAAGCCAAGCTTTTCCATCAGCCATATGGAGTACCAGGTCATATCCACTTCCCACCAGGCCATGCCATGACGGGCTGATTTGGGAATAGCATGGTGATTGTTATGCCAGCCTTCGCCCAAGGCCAGGATGCCTACCCACCAGACATTTCGGCTTCCCTCGCGAGTTTCGAAGGAACGATACCCGGCAGTTTTTAGATGGCAGACGGCATTAACCAGCTGGGTGCTCCAGAAAGTCATGACCGAAGCGAGGAGATTGGCAGCTAAAGCGGCCGGACCGAAAAGGGCCAAGATGAAAACCCGAAAGACGATACAGCAAGCGAGGCAGAGCAAGGCTTGTTGAGGCTCATGATCTTTACCTAGAAGTTTGAAGACAGGATCATCGAGGAGATCGGGTACTTGCCGCTCCAACTCATCCTGGGGTTGGACTTCCTTCATGTGAAACATCCAGCCGACTAAGGCGTGCATGAAACCATCATTGGGAGAGTGAGGGTCTCCTGGTTGATCAGACTTCTGGTGATGCAAACGATGTACTGCTACCCAAACTATAGGCGCACCCATCAAGCCCAGATAGCCACCAGATACGATGAAATACATCAACCATTTGGGCAGCTTAAGCGATTTGTGAGTCAGTAGCCTGTGATAACCGAGGGTTGTCCCTAAACCATGATAGAGATAGAACACGAGGAACCACCCGACGAACGAAAGAGCGGTCCAGGCAGTTGCCTCGCTGAAAATTTGCACAATTAGATCCCCCAACGGTTATTCAAAATCAGGCACATACTTGATATGTGATGACTTTGTCAGTTATACCACGGTCTGAGTCGGACGATGCGGGCGCATGAACAGAGAGAGAACTGTTTTGCAAAGCTTTTCAAGTTGGCTGGCTGCAAAGCTCTCAGCCGCGCATCATATCTGACCGGGCACCGATTCATACCAGTCTACTAGGAGATCGAGGAGAAGCAAATTGACGCGCATCCTAACTGTGTCGAAAGAGGCGGTCGGACAATTGCCGTTGGCAAGAGGAATCTCCGGCGCGCCAAAAAACCTGGAGGAAATTTGAGACGCTGCCTGACTGGCAGGGCTTGGATGAAGTTAGAATAAAGTAATTCCTAGAGGGGCTTCGCCGATTTATCCTTCCGCTATTTATTAATGAATAAGAAAGAAGAGGCTTAAGTGGAGCCAGTTTCCGCCGGCGGATCAAATGAAGGGGCCGGACTATCACAAGCAATCGGCGATGTTTCAGGTAGTGCAACAAGCGATTGGAGTTCTTTCTCGGCCGATGAACATATCGACGAAGAAGAATGGATGCGCCGCATCTATCAAGGTGACCACATGCCCCAGTTATCGCTTCGGGCGGTAATCGTAGGTGGCGTCTTGGGCTCTCTTATGTCGATTTCCAATCTCTATACCTCAATTAAGGTTGGCTGGTCGTTCGGGGTAGCGATCACGGCCTGTGTACTCTCATTCGTTCTCTGGAACGCTTTGCGAGCGATCAATCACAAAATGACGCCAATGTCTATTTTGGAAAATAATTGCATGCAATCGACAGCGTCGGCCGCCGGGTCGTCGACCGGTGCCACAGTCGGTACTGCATTTGGTGCTTTGCTTTTGATTACTGGAAAGCATGTCGATTGGCATATCCTGGCGGCATGGACCTTTGTTTCGGCGGCACTGGGAGTGTTTCTGGCTGTGCCAATGAAACGCCAGATGATCAATTTAGAACACCTGCCCTTTCCGAGCGGCATCGCCGCCGCTCAAACGCTGAGAAGTCTTTACGGCCGCTCGAAAGAAGCTCTCATTCAAGCCAGGGCGCTGGTCAGTGCCCTGGTAGGTGGATTATTGGTCGGCTTCCTCAATCAAGGCCAGTTTGACTGGCAACGGCGTTTAAATCTGACGATTCCCGAGCTGATTCCCTTTCAGCTTAAAATTGCTGGTGTTGACTTAGCCAAGATGCCTCTATTTGGCTTCGCTCCGAGCGTACTGTTGATGGGTGCGGGCATGATTGTTGGCCTGCGCGTTTCCACCTCGATGTTTGTTGGCTCGCTTCTTCTCTACCTGTTCGTTGGTCCCTGGATAGTTAACGTTGGGGAAATACCCTCGCCTGACAAGCT
>PSRH01000211.1 GCA_003175915.1 Candidatus Melainabacteria bacterium
GCTCCTAAGAAATTCCAAAAGCCAACGGCAATAAGAAACATCATTGCCCAGTAGTGCGAGAAGTTCTTGATCGAACCATTCACCTGAGCGAGATTAACAAATTTCCAGGCTTCCACAGTCAAGAGCGTCAGCGGAACTACCTCAAGTGCGGAGAACATTGCACCCAAGGCCATGTTGATCGCAGGTTGCGCCGTCCAATAGTAGTGATGCCCCGTACCGATGATGCCACTGCCAAGGTAGAGAATGATATCCAAATAGATGACAGTAAGAGCGGTACGCGCCGAGATCATTCCCAAACTATGAAAGAAATAGGCGACGATGATTGTTGTGTATAGCTCGAAAAAGCCTTCCACCCAGAGATGGACAACCCACCACCTCCAGAAATCAGCAACGGTAAAGTTCGTCCCCGGATTGTACATCATGCCAAAACTGAAAAATATAGGAATGGAGAGAACTCCGTAGAGCAGCATGTACGGTAGGCTTCCTTTGTCTTGCCCTTTTAGCAACGGCTGAACGCTGCGCAGCACGATGAACGCCCAGAGCACCATGCCAACTGTAAGGAGAGCCTGCCAGAATCTTCCCAGTTCCAGATACTCCCAGCCCTGATGACCAAACCAGAACCAGAGATCACCGACCATCTGATTAACACCCAGCCATTCACCGAATATGCTACCAACAGCAACGATGAGAAGCGCAATGAACAACAACCAGACAAGTAGATGTTGTCCCTTAGGCTCATGACGCGACAATAGTGGTGCCATAAAGATACCGGCAGCCAGCCAGGAAGTCGCTATCCAGAAAATTGACAACTGTAAGTGCCAGCTCCTGGTAATGCTGTACGGCAAATACGCTCGAATGTCGAAACCATAGAAACCCGCAGTTTCGACGATATAGTGTGCCGATAAAACTCCGACTATCGTCTGAAACAAGAATAAGAGTACGACCACTAGCAGATAAGGGTAGACGCTCTTTTGGGCAAGAGAAGGAAGAAATTTCTTTACTTCATCAACAACCCCCGGCGGAGCATCGTCGTGCGTCCAACCGAATTTCGGAAACGCACCGAGCATAAACTGAGTAAAACCAATGCCACCGATTAAAGTGATCAGACTCAAGGCGCTCCATATAAAGACATGAAGGTGTGGTCTGTTGCCAACAAGGTCTTCAGGTGGCCAGTTATTGGTGTATGTGTAATCTTTTCCCGGTCTATTCGTCACACAAGCCCAGGCGGCCCAACTGAAGAAATTAACCAGCTGATTGATCTCCTCATCCTTTTTTATGTAAGAGCCTGGCAGTGGCAGGCGGTTTAACTCTCTGAATAAGTATCTGTAATGCTCTTTCAACTTGTCATAGGCTTGTGCCTCTGTCTCAGAAAAGACCAGAGTCCCTGTCTTAGCGTCGTAGCGGTTTTCTTTAAGCTCCGTCCTTAATTCATCGCATAGACCCGCCTTCTCGCCAACTTTCAGTTGCGACGAATCTTTGCCAAATCGCTCTTTGGCAAGACTATTGATTCTCATTTCAGCTTCGTTATGCAAATAGTCCGCTGTAAAATCCGGGCCATTGTAAGCACCATGACCAAAAATCGAACCCACATCCATGAGCCCATACTTCTGGAACACGGACTGACCTGCCAGAATATCCTGCCCGGTAAACAGCAGTTTGCCCTCAGGCGTCGTCACTTTCTCCGGTATCGGAGGGGCCAGAACGGAGGTCTGGTGACCCATAAAAATGAGTACCGAAAATCCAACCAGGAAAACAAGGAGTACGCTAAGCTTCCATCTCCAGGACATACACGCCCTCGTCAAATTGATGGTTGATGAAAGATGCCCTTTGAGGTGTTTTCCAAAGCTTCGTCTTGACACCATAAAGAATAGAGCAAATCTTTCCACAATTTGGATGAAAGATTTGCACAACAAAAAGTTTAATTTTGCAGTCGTTGCAACTGCGGCCGGGTTACTTCGTGCTTCGCTCTCTTGGCTTCTAATTTAGGCTACAAGTGCCACTATCCCTAGTGCAACGTGGCAGCAAACTTTTTGGGCTCAGCGTAAAGCCCTTTGCTCAGTGGTCTGTCACCAGGGCTTGGGTTCTCCAGCCGGCGGATCCTCATCTACACAGTCTTCAATCTTGGGGTTCGCGTTCTCGTACAAAAAGTAGGTTCCTTTCCCTTTATTGAAGATGAGCCAGTCTTCTTCGCCCAGTGTTGTCATTCCGAGTGCTGAGGTTTTTCTAGCTGGTTGAAACTCAGCCATCAATCCTGGATCTGACAGGTCCTTATCACCGCAAGTTTTGGAGGCGAGCGACAGAATGGCGTCGGGTAATGGCTTGCGCCTGCCGTTGCTCAAGTGTGCCGGTTTGCCCGTTGCCGAAAACTTGATAAAACACGACGACGCTATCAATTTGCCTGGCTCGTTATTCACCGGACTGGGCGATACAAGTTTGCAGTAATCGTATTTGATGTGATTAACTGCCGGCTCATCCTCGTGCCTCAACGCCACGCTAAGCACGCGCTCCGCATCGTGTTGACTTCCGTTATAGGCAACTGTAACCGGGTTTATGCACGCTGTCACGCAAAGCGGAACCAGGCAAATAACGATAGAGTGAGCAAGATTACATGCAGTTTTGCGCATGGGTGGATTTTAGCATCGCAGATCGGAATTCGCTCGTCGCGTACCAGCCAAATAAGCATAAAAAGCACTCCTAAGGTTCTTGGCAGGGTGGGCCGATTTGACAGCTCTGATGAAAGATCTGCACGACAAAAAGTTTGATTTTGCAACCGTTGAGACTCGCTCTCTTGGCTTCTGCTCTAGGCTACAAGTGCCACTATCCCTAGTGCAACGTGGTAGCAAACTTTTTGGGCTTCACGTGAAGCCTCTTGCTCAATGAGTCATTTTTGGCAGTGAAATCCAGTCCAAAAGCCTCATGCGTTAAGACGGGTTGTCGCTGCTGTTCATCAGGAATGACGAGATTTGACAAGATCTCCTCTGGCACCGTCAGCAACATAGCCAGAACATCCAGATGTTCGGTCGTCGACGCTGCAACTGCCGTAAAGCATTCATTTAAATGTATTCTCTTGCGAATGCACAAAGCCACAAACGGTACATCCGGCTCACTTGAATTGGCCGGGAGGTCACAGCTACCTCCGCAGAATATTTGACGATCTGTACCGGTTCTTACAACTTCGGACAATTGCGCCCTACCGCTGGCATCCAATTTCTGAATAATATTCAAAGCCGTTAAAATTGCCGACTCGCTACCGGAGTAGAGTTTCTCTACTACGTCGCTCGCTTTAATGAGCATGAGCGTCCCTCCACACCCTTTGCCTCTCCATGAATATGCCCAAAGTTGTCAATAGAACCATGAAAAGATGATCACAAAGACCCTTATGCTGATTGGAATCCTGTCATTATGGGTTTCATAGAACAAGAGTCATACATCGTCTAAGCCAGGCGTGGAGGCACTTTTTGAGGCAGGAGCGGGGCACGGCCATGATGAGACGCGTCACTTCAAGAGGTCACTCCACAAATTTCCTCGTGGGCGCCGGCTTAGTCTTTCTAGCCATTGGCCTTGGCTCTTTTGCTGTAGCAGCGATGTTCTTTTCCTATCGTTCCTCGACAAGTTCGGATGCAATTTTGAAAGCACTTCCATCTTGGGCTTCAGCACGAAGAATTAGAGAAGCCAAGGACACAAGTTCTGAGGCAACCCATCGAAACGCTGGACAGGCAGCGACGCAAAGACCTATCAAAAATAACTGAAAACTGTGTGTGAGTTTCAATGAACAAATGGTGCCAACCGCTGTGAAAGGAAGGGATAAGTGAAGGTCCTAAACGCTACAACCAGATCGTTTTTTGCACAAACTCACTTAAGCGAAAGGATTGCATTTCTTTGAAAAACTAATCTCTCTGTAAGAACTGGCGACTTACGGCGCCTTTTTTGTTGTGCGCAATACCGAAGTTCGAAGGAGGTGATAGCAACTTGATTTCTTATGCCTGCTCGGGCAGCGCATAAGCAATTCGGAAATTCCGATTTTAATCTTGTCCGCCACCCATTAGCCGAATTGAATCAATTACACTACACAACGCTCTGGGTGGAAGCAGAATTCAAGGGGGTAAAAGAAAATGGTGAAACGTGATCGCTTTAAACGAGCCATAGTCACGGCACTCAGTCTTATCGTATCCATATGCACTGTTTCAATACCGGCCAAGGCCGAAGAAAGTAATCTAAAAGGAGTTCGCGGATCGTTTTTCGATTTCGTGGATGATCCTTGGAAACACGTTGGTCACGAAGAAGAATCCGCCCGATTTTATCCGGACGGACTTCTGGTTTTGGATAACGGCATCATCAAAGCGTACGGTGCTTACGATGATATTGCTCCGAAATATCCCGGCTTAGCGATCACCAACGAACCCGGTCGAATAATCGTTCCTGGTTTCGTAGATGGGCACATACACTTTCCTCAAACGCGCGTATTAGGCGCTTACGGATTGCAACTACTTCCCTGGTTGCAGGAGTGGATCTTTCCTGAGGAGATGAAGTACAAAGATGCTGAATACGCTCGCACGGGAATCAAGCACTTCTTCGATAATTTGTTGGCGTGCGGAACTACAACCGTACAAGATTATGGAAGCTCGTACCGTTCAGCGATAGAAATCTACTTTGATGAAGCCAGCAAACGGAACATGCGCGTCATTACCGGTATATGCGGTCTCGATCGTAATGCCCCGACGGAGTACATGACTCCGCCGGAACAGTTCTATACCGATAGCAAAGCATTGATCGAAAAGTATCACCGCCATGGCAGAAACTTGTATGCGATCACTCCTCGATTCGCCTACGGCGCTTCTCCGGAGCTGTTGGCAAAATGCCAGAAGCTGCATGAGGAATTCCCGGATTGCTGGATCAACACACACGTATCTGAGAATCCAACAGAAACCTCCAATGCCGCTAAATTTCACAATTGCACCGACTACCTCGGTTGCTACGAGAAATACGGCTTGGTCGGACCGAAGTTCACCGCCGGCCACGGAGTCTGGTTGTCTGACGACGAAATGAGACGCCTGGCGAAAGCCGGTGCCTCAGTCGCCTTCTGCCCCAATTCGAACACGTTTTTGGGCAGCGGGTTGTTCAGACTCGGCAAAGCTACTGATCCAGATCGTCGCTGCCGTATGACGTTCGGTTCCGATATGGGTGGTGGCAACAGCTTCTCTATGATCAACGTTCTTGATCAGGCATACAAAGTCGGTATGTGCAATAACACCATGCTCGATGG
>PSRH01000107.1 GCA_003175915.1 Candidatus Melainabacteria bacterium
CCCCGTAGAAACACGCTTTACAAGCTGGGCGACATGACGAAAATGGCTGGGTTTTCCGGACGAGGTATTTGGAAATGCCCAGAATGACACCGAGATCAGCACCAGATCTGATACCAGGACCGACCCTGGTTGCGCAAAGGCGAATAAGCAACGTTCAAAATCTAATCGACAGGGCCAAGCAATTAAAAGCGCTGCCTCGACCACTAAGCCCTGCGGCTGCCGGCGAGCTCAGTCGATTGCTGGCTTGCTTGCAAAACCAATTGATCGACAGGCAGGAGGTGGTTAAATTCAGCTTGACACTTGGACGCCGGCGATTCCCCACGGCCCAATTCTTTCTTCTTGAGTTGGCAGCACCCAGCCAGTGCGCACTCTGCGACAAGGTATTGACGCCAGGAACGAAGGTGCTCTTTGCCCGCAGCATAGGCGAAGCGGTTTGCCTTGCCTGCCCACTCGATTTCGACGGTGTTTACTGAGTCGGACTAAGCGCGCCGGCGAATCTTGTCGGCTCGCGATGATGATTCTCGATCGACAGTGAGGACGAGAATTGCTGCTGCTGTGACAAAAGTTTTACTGGTGATGCAGTGCTGCCCCATCCAGCTGCCATCCTGGTTTTGGATACGCCCGAGATTCTCGCTCATCTTCTTGTCATACTCTTGCCACTTCTTAGGATCGTTCTCTTTCAGGGCTTCACTTATATCGAGATAGCTGAGAAATTCTTCGCCGCCGTTGCAGCCGAATCCCTGAATAAAGCCTTTGTCGTTCAAGCGTTCCGTCACGGCGATTGTGGCATTCGTTTGCACCGAACTGGCCGAGGCCAGCCGGTCTATGCGGGCTTGAGCAACTTCGCGATCTTTCTTGGTTGAGTTCTTGCTTTCCAAGACTTTACGTGCTTCCTGCTCATACATCTTGCCGGTATTGATCGATTGTTGCAGCCCGGATAAAGCTGCTCCGGCTGCGTAAAGAGGCACACTGGCGGCCCCGACTAGGTTGAAGTTGCGCGTTTTACCGTCGTAGCTCTTCTCGGCGTATGTTTGGGCTTTTGCCAGAGCTTCGTCGCTGACAACAGCGCCTTCTTGCTTAGCGCGGTTCAAGGCTTTTGTCGCCATGGCCTGGGCATGAATAGGCGCCCAACCAGCCCCGCCAGCACTGGCGCTGGCTAGCTTGCCAGTGAATTGACCATCACTATTCTGGTTGCGTTCCATCTTGTTAATTACCTTGTCCAGAGCTTTTGCCACTCTTACTTGAGTGTCCTTGCTCGGCATATGAGTTTTGATTTCGGACAGGAATAGAGAAGCCAAAAAGGTGTCGATGTTAGGACCGAGCTTCATTTGAATCCGGGTGGTTCTCAGATCGGTGACGCTCAGGGAGGTGTCATCGGATTTTTCCACCTTGCCGCAGACAAATTCAGCGGCTTTGCTCAGATTTTTGGCATATTCACCCTTGTTCGGGTAACTGCCTGACTGTACAAGGGCAAGACCAGCCATACAAGTGTCGCCTACATTGGCGGTTTTGGCGATATTGTCCATGCTCGTGCCCATATTTGCCGACTCGGTCCCCTGGCTCCAGCCGCCGTTCTCCTGCTGTTGGGAGACGAGATAGGTGAGGGCGCGCTTAACTGAGACAGAAAGCGGTTTGGGGGTGGTGGCAGCATTTTTAGCGACACTTTCCGCCAAGACTGGCGCAATCGGAGAGTTGCCGAGAGCCAGAAGGATAATAAGCGGCAATATCGCCTCAAAATTCTTGCCCATGAGAATCACCATCCTGTATTGACTGAATATCGCTAGCGTCAAAGGCATAGACCAATGTATACCGGCTGAGTGGACAGCCAGCAAGGAACAATTTGCTGGCTATCACTCAGTGCCTTCGGATACCTGTCAGCCTCGCTGAAACCGGACGAGACTTAACAGATACTGGCGATTATCATGGATAACCGAGCCCTTGTAAGCAGGGAAAACACTAGGGTGATTACCGCAAAAATATGGAGGAAACGGCAGGCCTGCGTAGCCGGCCGATTTAATTTTTGCCAGAGGCCATTCCACTAGCTGCATCACGTCGCACAGCCGCGCTATATGACAAAGGAGCAGGGCGGCGCATGGGCACATGTCTGTGCGAACTTGAGCCGATTGGCCGCATGCGGTGCGAAGGTTTAAGCATGGCGCTTAGAGGGCTCGATCTTTGCAGTAAGTTGCTGTCAATCGCTGCCCGCGGCGAATTGTGTAATGAAATTTGCGCTTCCCGGATCCGCTCCAATTGGTGGACGAGCCAGATCATCGCTAGATAAGTGGAGAAGAACCCGGTCATTATATAGCTCGTATCACCCGTATCGAGCGAATAGGTGGGATGGTTGCTAGCCATTACCATCGGCAAGAGGAGAATGCCGCTGAACAACCCGAAAAGTAAAACCTGTGCCCAGAAAGAAGGATTGAAGGATTTGATGCGCGAACCGTCAAAGGCAAACGAACCTCTCAATAATTCGTACCAAGCTTCAATCATTGGACTAACGGCCATCAATGAAATGATGGTGGCACCGACGGTGAAGCTGCATATCCAGGTGGTGTGAGTGTTGCTGATTACTTTCAAGCTGACAAGCGTATGAAAGAGGATGTCTACGGCGCCCAGCCACATCCAGGGACCCATAATTACTACGGCAAGAAGAAAGGCACAAAGACCAGCTTGTACCGGATATCTTCCGTGCGAATAGTGCTCGATCAACTGTTGTATCCGTAAGATCGAGACGGCTGCTACCGCCCAGGCGGTGATGAAGAAAACGACTTGCACTTTGGCCACGGCAAACCAACAATAGACACCGGCCAGCAAGACCACATACAAGACCGGTAGCAGGCTGGCGAAGGTCATGCTGTCGAAAAACTTGTTGCTATCGCTTTCGGCGATGCCAAGACGGGTTTCACTCATAGTAAATGATTACCTCAAGCTGGCGAGATGTAGAAGTCCCGAGCTAATCGGAGATAAGGAAGTCTCCTCAATTACATTAAAGCCCATAAGGTTGGGAAATCAAACGCTCTCAGCCTTAAAATGCCGGACCTCATCCGCGGAAATAAGGTTAAATCTGGCGGTTGCCGCGAAAGCAATTTGAGTGGCCGCAAGTTAGTGCTAGACTTCCCTGAGTTTTATGTTGGCGATAAGTCCCTGATTTCAGGAGGGCAGCTGCCGTGATGGTTAGGTTCTTAGGCGTGGCGCTCTTCACTTTAGTGTCCCTACTTTTCAGTGAGAGATTGGCACTGGCCGGCACGGCCCAGGCGGGTCCAAAGACAACGAGGATAGCGACGATGAAATTGGATGTTAGCAGCCCGGCTTTCCATGATGGACAGAGCATCCCCAAAGAGTATACGGCTGATGGGAAGAATGTTTCGCCACCGATCAAATGGAGTACTCCGCCGGGCGGCACCAAGTCCCTGGCCTTGATCTGCGACGATCCTGATGCGCCTGCCGGTAGCTGGGTGCATTGGGTCGTATACGGCATACCGGCAAGCGTTACCAGCTTGGCGGAAGCCATACCTTCCGACGGCAAACTGGCTAACGGAGCCAAACAAGGCACGAATAGCTTTCGCAAGGTCGGCTGGGGTGGTCCTTCGCCGCCGCCAGGAAAGCCCCACCGCTACTTCTTCAAGGTCTATGCCGTCGACGTCGACTTAAGTGCTGAACCCCAAGCCGATGCTAAGCAAATAGAAAAGAAAATCACAGGACATACTCTGGCCAGCGGCCAGTTGATCGGTACCTACGCTCGCTAGACCTCAATCCTCTTTAGATTCGAACTGCTTGGCTTGTTCGCTTTGCCCTAAGTGCTTCAAGATTAAGGCGTAATCGTGCTCAGCTTCCTTCCTGAGCTTACGAGGATAGCTGTTGCCAAGCTTATCGTAAATTCTGATTGCCTCACGATAGTACTCCTCTGCTTGGGCATAGCGATTGAGCTTGAGGTAGCATTTGCCGACCTCTTGAAGATTGTCGGCCAAAAGGCTGTCCTCCTTTCCTGTCGCCTTCAATGTGCGAATACTCGGTTCCAGTAGGTCAATAGCTTTCTGGTATTGACCGGCTTTTATATAAGCCTCCGGCGCGGGCAGCTTGGTTCTTACCTGAGAGCTTGCCAGTTGCTTGGCTGGTATGTAGGCCAAATCAATTTCTTGATTGGAGCTGCGAAATTGATTGAGCACGACCGTATAAAACCAAAAGAGACCGCTTATAAAAACGACCACAGAAAGAAACAGTCCGGGAAATACCCAAGGAGGCAGGGAACGCCGGTCAGTGTTTTTGCTCTTTTGTTCGGAATTGGACATGCTCTTACGACGATAGCCAACTAGAAAAAGTATTTCATAGACTCTTACCTAGGAGCAATTGTATTTTTCATAATTGTTTGGAGATCGCCAGGACGGCTGTCCAGACACATCTTTTCATCTGAGCGAACCGTACAAAAATAGCCTGGTAAGCCGATTCAAATCGCGCCCTCAAGATAATTCAGACGGTGTCGTCCAGCCGGAACGATACTAGCTGTGATGCTGCCCTTGAGTTTGTTGGATGCTCGCCAAATAATTGCGGTAAGCCTCCGGCGAAGCAAAGGTCTTGGCCAACCAATCGGGGTTCTCTCCGTCCCCTAAGGAAAAGGCGAGAGCCTTAGTGGCATCGCGTGCCTGAATGTCGGCAATGGCTTTGTTGACTTGGGCGAGAGCCGCGTCTCGACCGGGACCGCGCATCCGATCGAGCTGGCCAAGCATTTGTTGCAAATAGCCCAGGTCGCCTGTGTAGCCGGTTGAATCCGCATTGGTTTGGATATTCTGGGCAGCCGTGTCTATGTTATCTATAGTGTTCTCATTGCCCGAGAAAGTTCTGGCCGCCATAGCGACACCTCGGTCGAAAGCGGTATCGCCACCGACCAGAGTGAATTTGCCCAGCATGCCGTCCAGCCAGTAATTCTGACCGGGACTGCTTTCACCTGAGCCGCCGAACAATTGGCGAACCAGTTGAGGATTGTTGAGATCGGCTACCGCCTCTGAGCGGAAATTATTTAAAGCGCCCTGAAAGACCCTGCCGACATCGCCGCCATCGCGGGGGCGGATGGTTTCGCTGGGACTCAATTCTGGAGGCGTGGAATAGACCATGACTGCGGGCCCATACAGTTTGGTTTCAGTTTGCAGGCCAAGGCGGCGTTGCTACTTTGACGATTGGTAAGTGTTCCGAATTATGCGCCGCTCAGTGGCCGTTGTCAAGTCTGGCGGCTAGCTTTCCACCTTAGTTACTGCATGGTCATTGCCAGTATTTGCTGGTAGGTTTTACTAGCCATTACTGCTAGAAAGCGACGTCCATCTTTCAGTTCACAGAGAGCACAAACTTCCTTTTTATTGCCGCCCAGGAGTATGCCAGCCAAAAAACCGGTCGGGCCAAAGATAAGGCCGCCAGCCAGACCCCAACCGAGGGTCTCTGACACCTTTTTCACGCTTTCTTCGGTCTGAAGCTGAACGCTGCGCAGTTTGCCGAGAAGTTCAATTTGGTCAAAAGGGCCCCAGAGCGTGCCTGTGCTGAACTCCCAATCGCCGGCGGGAATGTCACCAGCTAAAACCTTGACAGTCTTGTCGTCTAAGATTTTCTTGAGCTGCTGCAAGGCTTAGACCTCCTGCTGCGTTACCGACAATTATACCTGTGTGCTTCTTTGCTTTTCCGGAGGAAAGCTCTGGCAACGTCTACCTTTTGAGAAAATCACCAGCAAACAGACATGAAGGTATTTTTCAGATTGGCATCGCTGGGGTCGGTCAGGCATGCTCTTTGAAGTTTCAAGTTGATACTATGGGCGGTACTTCCCGTTTGATCGACAAAGCTCATAGATGATCGCTTTGAAAATCAGGGAGCCTATCCAGGGCCGCCGGCCCGGTCGTGCTTTAGTGACGGCATCCTGGAAGGAAGGCGGTTTTAGGGTTGTGAAGAGGAGGGTATAAAAAGCGAGTATATTTTGGTTGAACCGGAGACACTGGTTAAATGGCAAGAATTGATCGGCGGGAAAAAATTGCCTTAGACAATGCTTATCGTTTTTTTAAAGAGGTGGTAAAAGAAGAACATACCCCAGACCTGTACAAGCTAGCCAACTGTCTCAAGACTATCTCGCATGCCTTGCGAGCCCCACAGGTGAGCGAATTTAAGCTAACGAAACGATTGTGGCGGCGTATTCAAGAAACAATGTTGGACAAACTGTTAGGTTCATTTCCGACTCACGTGATTATCCTTTCAGCAAACGGAGAGGCGCTTCAATCCAAAGAGTCCATCCCGGAGGATTCCCTTGTGGAAGTACATCCGCAAGGACTGAGACGCGCAGACGACGCTTTTCGCGTTGAGTTGAGAAATTTCCCGTCCCTCACCCAGGCGCGCCTGAAGAAGGTGTGGAGAGATAAGGGTGGTACTAGCAAACCGGAGGACTTTGCGCAGATCGATTGTGTCAGTGTTTGCCCTCCCAAAAATTTTATTGCTGGCGAGGAAATGCTGCAAAGCGAATCAGAAAAAGGGAAAGAGCACGCTTACCAGAAATGGTGGGAACTTTACTGGCAGGCATACTGCTCTAACGACAAACACGAAAGGCTGGTAATTGAAAAGGAAATGTTGGATTTGGAGGAAGTTTGGGGAGATCTCTATTACTAGGCGTTTTAAAGCCTCAAAGGGCGGATGTTCGGAAGAACGAAACTCTATTCTTCGCGGAGAGCCTACGCCAGCGATTTTGCCCAAGTGCTTAGGGCTTGTTTGATTGGTTGAATAGTGATCAATTTGGTATGGGATCTAGTATTGCCTTCTCATAAACAGCGTTTCCCGGGGCATGCCTGGCATGTCCCTGAGGCGGCGTTGGCTGGGGACGGCAATAGTGCTTGGGAATGAGTAAAAAAGCTAAGAAGTTAGGATAGAATAGTTGCATGCTAAAAAGGATTTGTGTTTTTTGTGGCTCCAGTGCCGGCCACAGTCAAATTTATCGCGAAACGGCAATAACGGTTGGCAAGCTACTTGCTGAGAGGCAAATCGGAGTTGTTTACGGGGGCGGCCAGGTAGGTCTGATGGGGGCCCTTGCTGATAGCGCTTTACAGGCGGGCGGCGAGATTATTGGTGTAATTCCCAAGGCTCTTTTCGAAAAAGAGATCGCGCACGCCGGATTAAGGCAGCTATGTGTGGTCGATTCGATGCATGAACGAAAGGCATTGATGGCCGAACTCTCCGATGCGTTTATCGCCTTGCCGGGTGGTTTTGGCACGATGGAAGAGTTCTTCGAAGTGGTCACCTGGTCGCAATTGGGTATCCACCGTAAGCCATGTGGATTGCTCAACACGGCTGGTTTCTTTGATTCCTTACTGGCGTTGTGTGATCATGCAGTCAGCCAGGGATTCATTAGACCGGTGGACCGGGCACTGATCGTTTCTGAACCAGAGCCTGCTGTGCTCATCGATCGCATATGTTCCGTTGAAGTGCCGGTTTCGACTAAATGGTTGAGTCCAAATCAGGCCTGAAGCGGCTCCGGCAGTTGCACTAAATACGATGGCACAGGGCGGCCAGTCGGGGCTGTTCAGGACTCGAAAATGCTTATCTCGAGAGTGACGATCGTGCCTTGCCCTGGGTCAGAATTGATTGAAAGTGCAGCCGGATGAAAACAGCGGATCATTTCCGTTCGTTCATTGATCGTGCTCAGTCCCATGCCTCTTTCGAATAGACCCTTGGCTCTGTCGGCAGAAGTAGCAATTCCGGTACCGTTATCGGCAATTGTGATCACCAATTTGCCATTCACTAAGGCAAACCCGACGGCAATTTTGCTGGCGTTTGCGTACTTGCCAATGTTGTTCAGACATTCCTGAATAATCCGGTAAATATGGAGCTCCACTGGCAGAGCCAGTTTTGGCAACCCCTCTGCGTAGTCTAAAGTGAAGTCTGTACCTATGCGCTTGCTCACCCGCTCAAGCAGGTCTTCGACGATGGTTTTCAATCCCCAGTCTTCTAGATCGCGCGGTGCCAGGTCATAACAGATCTCTCGCAAACGGCTCGATAAAGTTTCCAGGCTGTCGCCGATTTCTTCGTTTTCAAGCAGGCTGTGATTGCCCAGGGCCCGCTTGAGAAGCAAAACTTCTGCAATGACTACGTCGTGCAGATCGCGGGCGATGGCGTGCGTTAATTCCTCGTGCCTGCTCACCAACTTCTGGGCCATGTTCTGCTTAGCCAGATACAACTCATCCAGAACGCCTACCGCTATGTCCGTCTCGTTGGGCTGAATTTTTCCGAGAGCAATGGCCGTTTGCCGCGCCGACTTCAAGACCAACTCTTTGAAAAGTTGTTTGATCAAAAGCGAGTTATCGCCTGAGCGGACGGAAAACAGATCAACCTGCCAGTCTGCCAGCTCGGAAAAAGGGTTCAAAGTGAAAGTGACGACCAGGCGGTGAGTGGTCTCGCTTGCTCTTAAAGAAAGCAACTCGTTCGAGGGTATGAGAAAGATATCGATCACTCCGGACGAGGCACGCAATACCAGGCTCCAGGATTGTGAAGTTGCCCGGCAGCGTCTGACGAATTGTTTGGGTTGGGCCGATCCTTGCTCGGCTTCAGGCGTGTCAGCCTCGCTAAATCTGACGGTGGTGATGTGCAATGTCTCCAACTCGGGATGACCGGTAATCGCCGCATTGAATTCAGCAGCCAGTGTTTCGACTTCCACATGAAGCTTGAGCAATTGCTCTATTGTCATTGACTCAATCTGGGAGGGAGAGTAGTGGCTCAAACGTTCTTCATTGCCGAGAAGATTCTTGACGCGCTTGAACTCGGAGCCGAGGATTTTTACCAGTCGTTCAACCCAACCATGTTCGGGCGTGGGCAGACGCGCCGGTCTTGTTTCAACGGGGAGCGGCTTTTGATTCAGCGAAGTTAACACTTCTTGTTCCCCCTGACGAGTAACCGGAAAGGAGGATAAGTTCTTAGCCATTTGTTTCAAGATAAGAAGAATAGCGCTGGCAGTGGCGCTGGATGATTTCATAAATCAAGCTCGAGAGTGCCGTAGCCATTCTGAACGGCCCAGGCAATTAGCTGTTCACGCGTATCAAGTAAGAGCTTGTCTAAGAGCATCTCGCACTGCTTGCGCACGGTAGCTGGTGAAGAATTCCGTCTTTCGGCAATGTCGTCGTACTTCATACCTCGCGCCAGCATCTTCAGTACTTCCTGCTCGGACTTGGTTAGTTTGATCTGGTCCTTGGCTAACTGTTTGGAGAGGACGATTTTTTTATCGCGAACGGACGTGCGGATGGCTTCAGCAACTTGCTTGATGCTCTCGGACTTGAGTAAATAACCGGCGGCGCCCACGTTTAAGACGGCGTTGACGAAAGGCATACGGTTTTCGCCCGAGAGAATGATTATTCTCGAGTCCACTCCTGCCTGGCAAAATAGAGTCACAGTTGTTCGAGGGCCGCTCTCTCCCGGCAAATGAAGATCAAGCAAAACGACGGCCGGGCGATGCTTCTTAACTAGAAACAAGCCTTCATCCGAGGTATTGGCCGTGGCCAGCACGCAGATGTCCGGCTCGTGCGACAACCCGGACACCAGCCCATCCAGAGTAACTTGGTGGTCTTCCACAATCAGGACCGAAATTGGTGGATGATCGACTGGCACAGAAGTAGTAAGAATGTTGAAAATAACTTTGCATTATGCCTATACCCCGAAGCTCGACGCTTAAATCCTTCCCTTGGCAAATCAGCGCTTGCTTTAGGGCGCCAGACGTCCCGGAAGACCGCCTTCCTATAAAAATGGCTGAGAAATGTAGTTTGCTTCGAAGAAATAGTTAGGCACGGAATTGAGTTGAGAAGAAAACAACTGGGCTATCCGAACAGCGCATCGGTGCTGGTACTATATATGGTGTATTGACCTTGGTTTGCCATTGTTAGAGACTGCCGCCCTCGCTTCCGATCAAATGACAAGCAACTTTGGCGCCAGGGCCCGGCGTGAGGGCAGCTTCTCCGGAAATATTTCCTGGAAGGGCTTGCGGTTCCAGGAAAAGGAGATCAAGATTAATATTCAAAATAGGCCCTCAGCCTAAGGCCTCGACTAAAAATCCATTCATTATCCGCCCTGACTGGCCACTTCTTGAAGCTCACCAAGAGCCAGGGCTTGCTTGCGATTACCTCGGTTCGGCCGACAAGGGACAAGCGTTAACTAAAAGTTGAAGCGACTGTCTCTTCTCAAGAAGTTCTTTACCAGTAGAGTATGATGCTCAGTTCTTGATTGGTTGACTGACAGATGGGCAGAGGCGCGCACAGATTTGGCTGAGCTTAAGGAAACAGTACCGCTCCGCACGGCGCCTTTTGCTAAAGAAGCAAAAGGCAAAGAATTAGACCTGGTGCCGTTTTTGGTCGGGTTCTTGGCGATTGCCGCCTTTCTGCCCGGATTGGGCTCGTACAAAATGCTCGATCCGACCGACAGCTTTTTTGTCGAAACAGGGCGGGAAATGCTTGTCGGTCACCATTACCTGACGGCCCTGTTCAATTATGCAGATTGGTTCGATAAGCCTGCCTTCCCGTTTTTTCTCATCGTTCTTTCCTACAAGATTTTCGGTGTGAGTGAATGGGCAGCCCGCCTGCCATCGGCCTTGAGCGCCATCGCCCTAACGGTTTATACCTACACCTCGACAGCGAAAATTTTGGGGCGACGCACCGGTTTTTTAGCTGGCGTCATCCTAGTCTCTTGCCCTTTATTTTCCGCGGTCGGCCATCTGGCGCTCAGCGATCAACCGCTTACTTTTTTCCTGGGAGTAGCCCTCCTGGGCTTCGCTCAAACCCTGGTCAGCGAAAAGCGGCAACCTCTCTTGCTTGCTTACCTGGGCTTAGCCCTGGCCGTGCTTTGCAAAGGACCCCTGGGCCTGGTGGTGAGCGTTGGCGTTGTCGGTACTTACTTGCTTGTTGCCTATGGCATCACGGCACAGGCAGTGAACAAGTGCCGGCGCTTGCGTCTGTTTACCGGGCTTGCGATCTTGCTCATTGTTTGTCTGCCTTATTATGTTTTGGCTCATACAGCCACTGACGGAGCATTCAGCCGGGAGTTCTTTCTGCATCAAAATCTTGGACGATTCGAGGGAACGGTCAATCACCAACAACCAGTCTTTTGGTACGTACCAATTTTTCTAGCCGGCTTCTTCCCCTGGACGATCTTCGTTTTAGGCGGTGTACCCTGGTTCAAGTCTCTCTGGAAAGAGCGTCGCCAAGAGGAAATGGGCCAGTCATTTTTGCTGTTTTGCTTGGTCTGGATTACCTTTGTCTTCTTTTTCTTCAGCGCCATACCAACCAAATTGCCCACTTATATCCTCTCTATGAGCCCGGCCATGGCGATAGTCGCCGCTGCTTACCTCGATCGTCTAGTTATCGGTGGCCAACGACGCTCTCTTGCCGTTTCAGCAAGCCTCGTTCTGTCAGTAGCCCTGATCGGACTGGCTGTCATAGCCTGTTCTCGCCAATCCGCCTACTTCCTGACGCAGGCAATTACCCTTTCGGCTGTCCTTGCCATCGTTATGTTGATACTACCTGTGGTGCTATCTTGGGCCGGGCGTTGCGGCGCTGCCGTTTGGACGCTGGCGCTGGCCGGCTACCTTGGCTGCAGCCTGCTGGTACCGCTAAGTTTCCAGCGATTCTATGAAATTCACCAGGCGCCGGTCGAGAAGCTGATTAAGCTGGCAAAAACTCGGGGCGCCACTCTGGCGACGCTCTTCTCGACTGTTCCGTCGGCGGTTTTTCTGTATGAGAAGAGGATTGAATCGTTAAATTCCCTTGCTGAAGTGAAAGACTTCAGTGAGAAAGGAAGGGCACCTCACTACTTGTTGGCGACGAGCAATTGCCTCAAGATACCTGAACTGAAGGCGGCTGAGCGCCTGATCGACCAGGCGGGCAAATGGTATTTGCTCTCAGTCGATCACTTTGGGGATAAGAGCCCGAGCTCAGCTAATCCTGAAAAGCAACTACCTATGGTGACAAGCGACCGGTAAGCCAGAACAAG
>PSRH01000253.1 GCA_003175915.1 Candidatus Melainabacteria bacterium
CCAGGATGATTGAAATAGGGGCGGATCTTATCTATTTGCGGGGCTTGCTGTCCGACAATCTGGCAAGCCTCAAGAATGTTTTCTTGATATTGCCTGCAACTTGAATATGAACTATATGCTGACGTGACAAAAGCCAGGGCTCTTTTAACACCATCGTCCGCCATCTGTTGTATGGTATCGGCCAGCATGGGACGCCAGTTTCTATTCCCCCAATAGATTGGCAGTCTTGGTCCACCTTGTTCAATGCGGGGTTTGAGGGCGGCAATCAATTTACGGTTCTCTTGATTGATCGGGCTTATGCCCCCGAACCGGTAATAATGCTCGGCAACAACTTTCTTTCTTTCCAGCGGGACATTTTTGCCACGCAAGACGTTGTCGAGGAAGGGCATCACTTCTTCCTCTCCCTCAGGCCCGCCAAACGATACGAGCAAGAACGCCTCATACCGCCTTTCGCTTTGCTTTCTTACCATGCCGATTTGCTTCGCTCAGTGCTTTGAGAACAGGGCCTGCCGCTCAAGCTCAACCGTATCCGGCGGCCGAAAGACGAGGACTAATTTACCATCTCTTCTCTGGTAAATAGAGGGGACAGCTTAGCTGACGCCCATTACGGCGGCTCTATTTTCGCTGTGACTATTGGCGTAAGTGACCTTGGCGCCTGGCTTGCTCATGATTGTCGCTTCGCCGAAGACGTTGACCTGTGAACCAGCACAGGCAATCACATTGGAGCCGGAGTGGGCGGTGACATAGGAACCGCTCAAAGCAGTAATACGGGAGCCAGCCAGGGCGATGATTTGCGACCCGGATTGAGCGATTACGTGTTCGGCCATAAAGGCGGTTACCTGAGCTCCCCGCCTGGCTACGACTCGAGCCCCCTTGCCGGCAATTAGACGCGACCCCTGTACCAATACTATTTCCGAACCACTGGCTGAGACAATGCGCACCGGGCTAGAACCTGTGGCCGGTGGCTTTTCGGTAGTGACTGGTGAGTTTGTGTTGTCTAATGAGCTGGACACCGGGCAACTACCTTCGACTGCTGGGATGCTAACCAGAGTTTCTGCCATTTTTTGAACCCTTCTAGTTAATACAAGGCCGGGGAAAACTGGTCACCTAGTCCTATAGTTAGCCAGGGTCATGAAAGAATCGTGAAACCATGACGGCTCGACAACATACTAATCGATTTGTTCTCGTTGTCCACCAAATGTTTGCGGGTTTTGCATCTGTAAAGAAGTACATACTAATATCTCCGTTGTCAAGCAATGGTAGAGTTACGGTTTCCGACCGAGCCAGGTCCAACCTGTTCGGATCTATTTCTTACGCCCGGTACTTAATATGGAAGAAAGGCCCCAAATTGCTAAATTAGGCGGACTGGTTAAGAGTCGCTTTTTTGTTTCAGTAATCGGGTTTTTGGCAACAATTGCTTTATTTTTTTGGTTAATACCAAAAGCCTGCCGACCTATGGAGGTACCTCCTGCTCTCTTTGCCGCCAAACCGTACATCTTAAGAGCGGAAAAATATCTCTACTCCAATAGCGATCCAGAAATAATCTTAATGGGCTCGTCCTTGGTTTTAAGGCCTAGTTATGAGAGTGATCGCCAGTTCGAAAAGCTTGTCGTTCCACAAGATGAAGAGGAAGCACGCTCTTTTAAGCAGAGGTATACAAAGGCCGAGCATCTGAGGCGTTTGCTATTAGAGCGTGTCAATGGCTCCTTCGATGTAATCAACATTGGCATTCCCGCTTGTATGAGCTCTGATTATTACTTGATCCTCCAGAAACTGAAGGATTTTGAAAAACATCCCCAGGTAATAGTATTGGCCGTAGCCCCGAGAGATTTCCTGGATAACAAATATCCTGATCCGAACGCGACACCGAGCATGCAGTTCATGTCGGCCTGCTCTCCACCAAGGAAGTGGATGCGGCACCCGAAGGCCGTGCCTGACTTTATCGAACACTTCGTTCCGCCTTTTGATTGGGTGGAAAAATTGTTAGATACGGCAACTGTGCGAGCAGGGTCGTATAGATATGCGTTTGAGACCAGTCCTGATGGGGCAGCGCGTCGGCTGATTGATCAGTTGAGAGGAGCCCTGGTTCAACCCCCGGCGGCAGTTACTACGTGCCTTACACCCTCACCGCCAAAGAAGTACATAGATCTTGATGTTTATAACTGGTGTTACAACCCGGCAAATTTAGAACAGTTGAAAACGCAATTTCTCTATCTGGATAAGTTCATAGCGCTGGCTGCCCATGGGAATATCGCCATAGTTTTAGTAGACATGCCGATTACACCTGAGAATCAGGCGTTGATTGCGAAAGAAGCACTGAAGACATATAAGGACGAATTACGTCAACTGGCTAACAGACACAACAATGTCATGTTCGTGGAGGCAAGCCGCTTGAGCGGTTGTTCCGGCCCGGACTTCAGTGACTCAGTACATCTGAACGCTTCGGGTGGCCACAAATGTTTTGAATGTATAGCGAAGGCGATCGGACAAAACAGCTTGTTGCGAGCAAAACTTTGCGCCCTTCAAAGCACGCCACAGTTGTAATATTCTTGGGAGGCGAAATTGAGGAATGTCTGTGTCCGACACTAAAATCTCTGTCTGCCTACCGGTATTCAACGGCGCCAGGTATCTGGCCGCCGCCATCGAGAGCGTGCTTAATCAATCGCATGAAAATTTGGAATTGTTGATCGTAGATGACCTTTCCAGCGATGAATCCGCTCACATAGCCAGATCTTACGCAGCAAATGATCCGCGCATAGTCTATTGGCAGAACGAACGCAATCTTGGCATCTTTACCAACTATAACGAGTGCCTGAAGCGTGTAAGCGGATCGTTTATCAAACTTTTCGCCCAGGACGATGTTTTTGAACCTGACTGTTTGGAAGCGTTGTTGGCAGAGCTTTTGCAGCATGAAAATCTGGCCCTGGTGACAGCGGCGCGCAAGGTGATCGATGAAAAAGGTCAAGAAACTGCAATCGAAAGATTTTATGACCGGACCACGACTATCCCAGGTGAGGAAGTGATCAGGCAGTACATGAAGACTTTTGTCTATCGTTCAGGTACGCCTTCCCAAGTTATGTTCAGAAGAAATGCAGTTGGAGCTGGCTTTGACACCAGGTATACACTTTCCGGAGACATCGAGTATTTCTTTCGTATCCTTCAGTCTGGCGACTTTATGTACCTTGATCGAGCGCTCGTGAAGTTCAGGCGCCACGGCGATTCGGCAACGGTTACCTCACTCAAAGACATGTCTTTTCTAGCCGATGCCTTGAGATTGGCCCAGACGTATGAATCGTACGGTTCGGTGCCCGAGGCACAACCGGGTACGCCCGTGCGAGAAAACCTCATCGAAAATCTGATTCGCAAGGTAAACAACGCCGTTTATGATCGCAAGATAGAACTTACGATCGCTTCAAATGCCGCCACTACCAACAATGGCAGTTCCGACCAGCTCGACTATGAGAGAATGGCTTGTGAATTGCTCTTGTACGCTTCTCGAACGAAAATGCAGCTGGAAGAGGAGCAGAGGCTGCTTAATAGAATGGAGCAAGAGTCCAGGGAGCGATTGGCGCGCCAAAAACAGGTTGAGGCTCAATCGGAAGGCGAACTTGCCGCGATCAAGCAGCAATTGCATGATTTGCAAAATAGCAATTCATGGCGCCTCACCCAGCCAATCAGATGGATCAGCCGGGTTCTGCAATAGCAAATAGGGCGCCTATCGCCAGAGCCCCAGGGCAAATCGCAGATTTCTCTCATGTAAAGATGAAGATGGTCGGGTAGCATTGGTCAGTCCGCCCAGTCTAGGAGATTAGACTTGAGTAAGATCGCAACTGCGCCTTCCGGCATGGCATCAAATGTGGTGGCAGCACCGACAACTGCGTCGCCGTTGTTTCAATTCCAGAACGCCAGCTTTGTCTACGAGCCGTTTCCAATTGGCCTGGTCACTCCAGTTATTGAGGAACAGCTTTACGAGCGACTTCTAGATACTTATCCAGATGTTTCTCTTTTTAAAAAGATGTCATATTTGGGCAATAAGAATTCGGTTAAATACTCGCTGGCGGAGATGAACAACCCGGAAGAGTACAGACAATTTCTAGCGGCCACACCTGTCTGGAAAGAGTTCTATGACTGGGTGAAATCAAAGGATTTTATCGTCCGCACTCTCGCATTTTTGGCTAGAAATAACATCGAACTCGGCTATTTAAAGCCTAAATCTTCTAAGAAGTCGTTGCTGGACTCGCTCACAGAGGCATTCCAGGGAAGAAAAACGAAGGACGAATTAGGGCTTTCGGCTCGCTTTGAATTTTCGGTTTTGCCGGCCGATGGTGGGCAACTTCACCCACATACAGATTCCCCCTCGAAGATTATCACCTGGGTGATTTCCATGGTCAGACCGGGAGAATGGAATTCGGGCTTCGGCGGCGGCACAGACATGATGCGCCCCAAGAAAACCGAATTGAACTTCAACTGGGTGAATCGCTATTTGGAGTTTGAAGACGTAGATATACTGAGAACCTTCGATTTTCGACCCAATCAGGGACTGGTGTTTGTTAAGACGTTCAACTCTTGGCATGGCGTCAGAACTATGACGGGGGCAGGAAGTAATATGCTCAGGCGCACCCTGACCATCAATATCGAGAAGGTGGATGAATCACCCTGAGGCTTTCCAACGCTTTAGGCGAAGCACTTTTCTCTACTTAGCAACCATTAAATTCATGACGTGGTAGCTCCTACACGGCTCAGTTATTATCTCTGTCGTTACTGTGCTTAGCCCAGCGACTTTGGTTTTGATCGCTTTTCCGCGCTATGGTTTTTAGCTCCCTAATTTTCCTTTTTCTCTTTCTGCCCATCGTTCTTTTGGGTAATTTTCTCATCAAGAAGACGATCTGGCGGAATGCTTTTTTACTTTTGGCTAGCTTGTTTTTCTATGCCTGGGGTGAGCTTTCCTTTCTCTGGGTAATGCTCGTTTCAATTGTGGCAAATTACTTTTTTGCCATCGCTGTTGATGACCTGCGGGAGACGCGATGGGCGAAGCTGGCCCTCGCGTTGGCGGTAATTGCTAACTTGGGTTTGCTTGCTTTCTTCAAATACATCGGGTTCATCGAGACAAATCTCAACTCTTTGTTGGCTTTTCTACACTTGCATTCCGTGCGCGTACATCACGTGACTCTGCCCCTCGGGATCTCGTTTTTTACATTCCACTCGCTTTCATACGTGATCGACGTTTACCGCAAACAAGCAATCGCCCAACGTAATCCGATCAATCTCGCTCTATACATTTCTTTATTTCCTCAACTGGTTGCCGGTCCGATTATTCGCTATCACGACGTTTGTGACCAGTTGACGGATAGAACAGTCAACCTGGACAAGTTTGCCGAAGGGGTTCGCCGGTTCGTCTGCGGTCTCGGCAAGAAAATGCTGATCGCCAATGTAGTGGCAGGACCGGTCGATCAGATATTCGGTTTGCCTTCCCAAGAACTGACCGCCGGGCTGGCCTGGTTGGGCGCCATTTGTTATACGCTGCAGATCTACTTTGATTTCTCCGGTTATTCCGATATGGCGATCGGTCTCGGATTGATGTTCGGCTTCAGATTTCTTGAAAATTTCAATTTCCCCTATATCTCTCAGTCGATTCGAGAGTTTTGGCAGCGCTGGCACATCTCCTTGTCCAACTGGTTCAGGGATTACCTCTACATACCTCTGGGAGGAAACCGTGTCAGCAGCTTTAGGGTAACATTCAACCTGTTAACGGTCTTTTTTCTTTGCGGGCTCTGGCATGGTGCCAGTTGGAATTTCATCGCCTGGGGACTCTACCATGGCAGCTTCTTGGGTCTTGAACGATCGGGGCTTGGAACATGGCTGAATACTATCCCGCGATTTTTCAGGCACTTCTACACGCTAATGGTGGTAATTATTGGCTGGGTGCTATTCCGCGCCGATACACTGACGAAGGGCGTGCATTACCTGGCTGTGATGTTTGGTTTTGCCCACGGTGGTACGGGATATTACACCGTGCCGATGATTCTCAATCGCGAGGTGGCTTTCGTTATAGCTTTGGGAATCATAGGCAGCACACCATTGATAAAAAACATCCTTTTCAATGCCGATCGGGAAAAGATGGGCTTCTTAAAACGCGATTGGTCGGCACCGCGAGTAGCGGCAACAGCCAGAATTGCGTTTGTGGCGCTGGTCATGTCCCTGTCGATAATGGAGATGGCCTCTGGTACGTATAACCCATTTATATATTTTAGATTTTAAGATGAATTCAGACCGGCTTGCGGCAGGAGAGAAATGGGTGACCGGGGTGTTCTTTGTCCTCGCCATTTTTGTTTTTGGGCTGTTGTCGGCCAGCCGTTGGATGATAAGCTCCAAAACCATTTCGGCCGATGAAAAGCGGCGACTTGCCGCTTGCCCTCATGTAAGTCTGAATCTCGCTTCACTGGAGGCCTTTCCGGAAGGATTTACTGCTTTCTATAACGATAGGTTTGCCTTCCGGAAGAACCTGCTCTCTGCCGTCAATTTGCTTCAATACGAGGCATTTGGCTGTTCAAGCAGTGCCCAGGTCCTGGTGGGACGGCATAATTGGTTGTTCTTTCGAGACGGCGGTGATGAGGAGACCCTCAGAGGTGTGCCTGCCTTCACCAAGGAAGAAATCTTCTACTTCCTCAGGATTTTCGAAGCTAGAAGAGCTTGGCTTGCGGCAAGAAATATCCGCTATCTGGTTTTCTTTCCTCCCAGCAAGTGCAGTATTTATCGCGAACAAGTTCCAAACGGATTCTCGAAATTGAATGAGAAATCCAGACAGGATGAGATGCTAGCGGCTTTGAGAACCTTTAGTCGAGTTGAGGTTGTGGATGTGCGGCCTGCTCTACTCAAGGCTAAAGAAATCGCGCCGCTCTATTACAAAACCGATACTCACTGGAATCGCGTCGGAAGTTTCCTTGGCTATCTGGAAGTGATAAAGCGAATTCGCGATTGGTTCCCTTCGGTAAGACCTTTGGGCACGCAAGATTTGAAGCTATATACTTACAATTTTGGTGATGGTGATCTGGCCACAATGATGGGGCTGAGAGATCTCATTCCTGAAATTAGCCTGGCTAGCAAGCTTAAAGTCCCGCGCTTTCATTACAGCAATGATCTTCCTCTGCCCACTTTGTCTGATCCGGCTCATGCCAGAGATGCTTTTGCCACAGAGATAGATGATCCAAGCCTACCGAAGGCCGTGTGCTTGAGGGATTCGTTCATGCAAATGCCATTCATGTACTTCGGTGAAAACTTCCGGCGAATTCGTTATCAATGGGAATTTGATTTTCCGGTAGCGATAATCAAGAAAGAAAAGCCGGATATTGTTATTCAAGAAATTACCGAGAGGTTCCTGGCTCGCCGTTATCTCTTTTCGAATCCTCCTGAAGTAGACAGAATGATCGACTCGGATCGGTATGCCCTTCGCACGAGGAACGAACAAATAGCTCAGACGAAGCCACTTGCAGCTGATTGAACTTTGGCAGCGAAAAAGATTCAACGACTGATGTGAGAGAGTGAGTCTCCTACTAGTTTTCTGGCAGTGGACTGTACAAGCTACACTCGACTGATTCTTGGAGTACAATGTTCGGTTTTTCCCTGAGCACTATCGACTCGTTAAACTCAGGCTGCCAGAAAAACGAGATGCGCGAAAAGTGCTTTGGTAGATAAAGATCGATCATGTAACAGGAAAAGGAATCGCGAAACATGACTGCGCTGGGCAAGCAGCTTCCATTTTGATGGAAACCAAAGGCGCGAGTACCTTCCAGTCCGTACTTGTTTTCCGTGTAGTTCTTATCACGAATAAGATTGATTTTGGAGCGGTGCTTGGGGCGGACCTCCAGGTTAGTTTCGGTAATGATGCCGAGTACACCGAGCATACGAGACAGATCCCCCTTTACGTAGTGCAACGGGCGCAGATCGAATTCTGATAAGTCCGTCGGTGCGCCTATGGCAGGATGCAGCGTCCGCACACTATCGATTAATGACTTGTAGCCATAGTATGAACCGAGCTGGTTCCAATGGAGATCAGTCAATAAGAAGAGCGGCAAGCTTCCTTTGGCTTCTCGCACAGACGGACGTAGGTCCACAACATGCACCGGTGATTGTGTTTGCTTAAGAAAGTCCAGCAACGTATCGGTGCGCGTCTTCCTGAAGGAATGTTGGTATGGGTCTGGCAAATATTCCGGATAGATGGAGGATTTGGTTGGAGCGAGCACAAAGTAATAATCGATCCCATGTTCTTTGCACCAGTTGTAACGCCGCTCCAATAGCGCTTTCCATGCTTCCAATTGTTTAGGAGTGAAGGGGCGCGTTCCCTCAATCATGCGCCGGTTCGCATTATCAGCGTAGTAAAAATAACCGTTCTTTCCGAAAATTACCTTAGTACTTCCAGTTACGCGAAAAAGTTTCAAATCCAACAAAGTCCGCGCCCCAATCAGTCTGTCTCTGAAAGCAAAGCGATCGTTGAAATACTTTTCGAATGAAGAGGTGATGGAGGATAGGTTGGCCCAGATGTCTGTCACTTGAGGAAACTTAGCGGCTTCAGGATAGTCGACTAAAATGGGTGTGTCGCAAAGGCAATTGAAAGTGGAATTTGCAAAAAAGAAAATTAGGCAGAACGCAAAGGAAAGGGCGACGATCGAGTTCTCGCTGCGACGTTTTTCGCCTGTGGGCAGGGGCAGTGGCTGCTCGCGAGGTAGCCTGATAGACGGTGGTATCGAAATACTAGACATTGTTTGTGATGTGTCAGGCGGGTTTGGCTTTCTGGTCAGGCCTGCACAGCTTGTAGCGCGTTATATGGCTACATCTCCGGAGGTGCACCATACAGATTCGACTCTAGAATCTCTTGTACCACTATTTCTGGCTTTTCCCGCTGTACTATCGACTGACTAAAATCAGGTTGCCAGAAGAAGGAGATGCGCGAGAATTGCTGAGGCAGATAAAGTTCGATCATGTAGCAGGCGAACGAGTCACGGAACATTACTGCGCTTGGCAAATCTTTCCTTTCTTGGTGATAACCAAAGGCTCCGGTTACCGGGAAACCGAGCTTATTTTCCGTGAATTGAGAATCTCGCACCAGGCATGCTTGAACGGGTTGCTTATGATCTACTGCTACGTTTGTTTCTGTAATAATGCCGAGTACACCTTGCATGCGGGACAGGTCACCCTTAACGAAGTGATAGGGACGAAGATTGAGGTCGGACAAAGGCACTGGTGCGACCAAATTCGGATGACGCGGCGTCAGAGCATCAATGATTGCCTTGTAGCCGTAGTATGCACCTAGTTGATTCCAGTGCGTATCAGTCAATAAGAACAGTGGCAAGACGCCCTTGTGCGCCCGCAAGGAAGCGCGCAGATCGACGACCTGTACGGACGATCGAGTTTGCTTGAGGAAATCGAGCAACTGGTCAGTACGTGTTCGCCTGGAGCGCTGCCCGTATTCGTCAGGTAGGAATTCCGAATAAATGGAGGGCTTAGTTGGGGCAAGAACGAAAATATAGTCGATTCCTCTTGCCTGACACCACGACTGGCGGCGCTCCAACAATTCCTTCCAAGAGCGCAGTTCAGGCTCTGTAAAAGGCCGTGATCCCATAATCATCGGCAGATTTACGTCGTCGGAGTAAAAGAAGAATTTATTCTTGCCGATAATCACTTTTGAGCTTCCCGAGACGCGGAAAAGCTTGAGATACAGAAGGGTTCGGTCGGCAATGATTCTATCCCTGAAGGCGAAGCGATCATCGAAATATTCTTCGAATCCGTGAGGGAACGACGAAATGCTCGCCCCTGTGAATGCTACTTCTGGAAATTTGGCTGGCTCACGATTCTCGTTCAGGACCGCTTTCTTGGAGAGGCATTTAGCTGCCGAAACGGCAAAAAAGATGAACAAGCACAGAGCAAATGAGAAAGCGATGATCAAATTCTCATTGAACTGCTTAACTTCAGGTAGCGAGCTAAGCTTCTGCTCTCGGGAAGACCTGGTTAACGGGGGTGCTGTGACGCTCGGCATATTACTACTTTGTTATGTAATCCTGGGACTACCGATGAGCCGCAGAGCTTCATTCTTACCGCTTGCGCAGGTGAAGAAGAGGGTGGCGCAAGTATGTCATGAGACTCAGTGGTTTCGCAAGTTCGCAGCGTGCTCCTGATTCCGCGCCAATTTTTTAATCTATTCGGTCATTGGCTGCCGGATAGATGAGGGCCTTACAGGAGAAGAGCATGGTAAGAAGCAGTCCCTGGTCAAGATTTTTTAAATCTCTGGCGAGTCTAGGTAGAAGGAACGTTCCAATATCTGCTGGACGACGATATCCGGCTTTTCTCTCAGGACTATAGACTTGCTGAATTTCGGCTGCCAATAAAATGAGCAGCGCGAAAAGTGATCGGGCAAGAAGGGATCAATCATAAACCGGGCGAATGAATCACGAAACATAACCAGAGATGGCAAATTAGAATCACGTCGGTGAAAGCCAAACGCGCGAGTCCACGCTCCTAGTCCGAGCTCGTTTTCGGTATAGTGGTAATCTCTGATTAATTCAGCCGGATAGGGTCGCTTTAGATCAAGGTCTACCGTCGTTTCGCTGAGAATGCCGAATAAACCCTGCATGCGAGCCAGGTCACCCCATTTGAATGGGAAGGGTCGCAAAACAAATTCCGACAGTTGATGTGGTGGCGCAACATTGGGGTGCCGCGCCCTGATACTCTCGATCATTGACTTGTAGCCGTAATAGGCACCAAGACGGTTCCAGTGGGAATCGGTCTTGAAGTACAGGGGTAGTCGACCTTTACCTGATAACACTGCAGCGCGCGTATCGATAATTTGAACGGGGGAGCCAGTTTGCTTGAGAAAGTCGATGAATTGGTCCGTTCGCGTTCGACGAGAGCACTGAGAGTATGCATCCGGAAGAAGCTCAGGATAAATGGAGGATTTGCCTGGGGCTAAAAGAAGGAAATAGTCAATCCCTCGTTGCTTACACCAATAATGCCGCTCTTCCAAAAGGCTTTTCCAGACGTACATTTGATCGACGGTAAATGGTTTTGACCCCGTCATCATTGGACGATTTGTATAGTCTGCATAAAAGAAAAAGCCGTTCTTTCCGAGGAGCACCTTTTGACTTCTAGGCGCCCGGAATAACTTCAGGTATAACAGGCTGTTTCTTGCAACCAACTGTTCTCTGAAAGCAAAACGATCGTTGAAAAAGTTTTCGAATGAACGGCAGAAAGAAGCAAGACTCGCCAAGTTCCATGCTAGTTCCGGAAATTTTGCTGCTTCACGGTTTTCATTCAAAACGGTTTTTGGGGAGAACCAGTTGGCGATTGAGGTGGTAAAAAAAACGAACGAGCAAAGAGCGAATGTACGAGCAATGATCAAATTCTCAATGTGATGCTTGGCTGCTGATGGGAGAGGAAGCGGCTGCTGACGAAGTAGGCTTATTGACGGCGGTATTGAATCGCTTGGCATTGCTCCTATTTCGCCAGGCTGGCTTGCATCTTTGCACTAACGCGGGAGCCCTCCGGTAGCTGTTTTTCACCATTACTGGTGTTATATTTGACAGTCTTGTCAAAAAACTGTCCAACATGCCTTTCCAAGTCAAACGAATAAAAGTCGTGCCTTCCGCCGGGCACGACCAGGAATTCACACTTTCCACCATTGGCGAGTAATCTTTCGCTGAAGACCTTGCTCTGCATAAGCGGAACCACCTCATCGATATCGCCGTGCATGATCAAGCAGGGAGGCGCCTTACCGCGCAAGTATGTCACGGGACTGGCGGCCTTCGCAAGGTCCGGCCGCGCCTTTGGGTCAGCTCCAATCAATTCTTGGATATAGCGAGCCATTGAATTTTTGGCGATCGTTTCTCGGGCAGGATATTCCTGGCAAATGGAGGTCAGGTCAGTTGGTCCGCACCAATCGCAGACGGCTTTGATTTTTACCTTACACCCGGGGACCCGTTCGATCCTGTAGCCCAGTCCTGCCAACAGAGCTAAATGTCCTCCCGCTGAGCCTCCCCAAAGTCCTATCCTGGTTTGATCGAGACCATAGAGCTTGTGATTTTTAACCAGCCAATCGAGTGCAGACCAACAATCATCGATCTGCGCCGGAAACGGCGCTTCAGGCGTGAGTCTGTAATTTATGGAAGCCACTGCATATCCCATGTTTGGTAGTAAGAATGCAGGAAACATCGATTTGTCTCCCCCTTTCCATCCACCACCATGAATGCAGACGATCAAGGGTAATGGACGGGCAAAGTCCGCGGGCAGATAGAGGTCTAGCGTGCGACTGCTGTCGGACTTACTGTTGTATGGCAAATCATGCAGGACGCGTACATTGGAAACAGGCCAGGGAAGTAATTCCTTTGAACGACAATTGATTACGGGGATCGTCAGGATGACAAGGCAGAGGGAAATGACAATGGCGATTTTTAGAAAGCCTAGACCAAACGGTGCGCCGGAGCGCATCGCCATGAGGGGATTACCTGAGCTATCTACATTCACAACTGGTTGCACGGAAAGTCAACGCTTACCCAGGGTGCTACTTCTTAGTCAATATTTCGATAGGCTTTGTGATTAGCCTTCCCAATTTCCAGGTCTTGGAGCGATAAAGAGCGTGTTTATCTTGCTCCAGACTAATCAACTTTTCTTTGTATTCTGCTTCCACTCCTGATGAGGTCTTGATCGTCTCGTCGAGGTGGCGCCTGAACTTATCGGTTTCACTGAGAGCAGCATTCAACTTGTCTTCGGTGTTAGTTAGTTTTTGTTCGGTACGCAAAAGCCGTTTGGATGCTATGCGCGATTCTATCCTGGCATTGCGCCACTCTTTGACGAGACGCTGTAGCCTGGCCGAAGAGCCGACGTCGGGTGTTTCGGTAAGAACCGGTTCGCCTAAAGTGTCCTTATCTTTAGCCAGATCCTTCACGTAAGCAAGTGATTGACGGAGGTTGCCCCTGTTTAGCTCTTCTTCGATCTCAGCGGCAGCAATCCAACCTGACTTGACGGCTTCTTCAAGGGCATCTATCCAGAGGTAGCCATTCGGATTTTTCTCGTAACGCCATGGCTGCGTGGGCACGACCGTGTAGTGAATCAAGCTCGAATCACCTTTTTCGTAGTGCTCCAGACAATTCCAGCGAGGAGGGATACGATCTTCGATTTCCTCCGGTTTTACAAGGCACATGTCGAAGAGAAGATCAGAATAAGTATATTTACCTTCGTCCAGGCCTGCGACAATTTCATTTACGTCCCAGGGCAAGCGCGGGCAATCGAGAAGCATGACACTATACTGTCTTCCCGGGTGAGCCCAACTGTTGTCTTTCCATGCCTCTGGGAGATTCTGAAAGGTGCAAAGTAATTTCTGCTTACCGAATTCAATGTTCCAGAGCTCTGATAAGTCGCTGAAAACCAACATGTCAGAATCGAGGTAGAGCGCACGTTGCCTGTATTTCGCTAATTTCGGTATGGCGAAACGGGAGAAGGAAAATCCTGTTCTTTGCCGATTTTTTTCGTCCTTGGGCACGGGAACCGGCAGGTCAATCATCGGCACCACGCGCACTGGTCTCGTGGCGTGCTTGTGAATTGAGTATTCGAGCACTTTCGCAGCTAAGAGCTGAGTACGGTCTGCACCGACGAAAACAAGCATTGGCTCTACGAGCGGCCGGTAATCTAATTGGTGTTCTTCGGCAATCTTTTCAAGTTTTTCAAATTGCAGATCGAAGGAAGGTTGGCCGTTGATCAGCTTTGTTTCTGAATTAAGATCGACGAATGTCTGGCTATATTTCCGCCCACCATCCACTCCCAGCGAACGTATAGTCTTGGCACCCAAGCGCGCCAAAATGCCGAGCGCCGCTTCGGAACTGAAATAGTGCACTTCGATTTCTGACGGTGTGCGAGCAGGTTCTCCAAGAGCTAGATCGTAACAAACCAGCTTGCCAGCCTCATCCAATTCACGCAGGATGGGAATGCTGTTCTTCCAATCATCAATTGTGAGGATTTCACTCGGGCGATTGCTTACATGCGGCCGCCTGGGCATGATTAACCAATCGCAATTACTCCGCAGCTCAGCCGCGCAGGATTCAATCACGTCAATATCGATGATGTGAGAAACGTTGACCGGCAACTCTCGCACAACATGGTTCAAGGAAAGGGTGTTGTAGTCTGCTAGATTGATTTCGCTCAACTTAGCAAAGGTGGGACCTTTACCGAGAATCAACCACGGCTTGTCTGGGAAAGGTTTTTTGCTTAGCCAATCTTTAATTTCAATCATCGTTCCATCAACCTCGGCTACAAGGATAGCGCCTGGTCCGGCTTCAATCAAGCTATTTCAAAGCTCGTTTGAAACCTCTTAGGGGCGCAGTCAATTTCCAGGAAAGGCTGTTTCCCAGTTGGGTTAGGGTTGCCTGTAATTCCCCAATTTCGCTTTTGAAGGCCAGACGCACATCATCGAGCTCCGATTGCAGAGCGGCAATTTGCTGCTCCTGATGCTCTACTTGGTTCTGAAGGAAGCGGACTTCGTTGTGCATAGTTGCTCCTTCACGAAGGGCACAAATAGCGAATACTTTGTATTCAGCTTCTGGATTGCGTGTGGTGTCAGGCGCGGTGGCAAAGCAGGAAAGAACATTGCCATAGTCCGTCAGTTGCTGCATCACCTTAGCAGTGTCCAGCTGGGGATTTTCCGTAGCAAGAGCAAAACGTGTGGCAATCGTCTTGATCAGCCGCCGAGTTAAGCGGCCAGCGAACTCATCTTCTGTCTCTGGTTCGCTCTGCTTGGGAATCAAGTAACGATATTTGCTTCCCAAAAGAAACCAGTCCAGAAGGGCCGACAGCGAGCGGCCGTTACGGTTGGTAGTGCTGCCCTCATGTTTGCGAAACCGGCAAAGTTCGTCACTGAGAAAATAATAGTCCCCATTTTGAAGAATCCTGTACCAGTACTCCAGGTCGCCAATTTGCCTAAAGCGTATATCGAAACCGGAAGATTTATGCTCGCTGCGAAACATCACCGTGCTTGGTTCGCCCAGCCAGTTTACGAAGCGCTGAAAGCTATCTAATATCGCCTCTTCCGCCGGCTTCTGGGTATCAACGTCGAATGGACGGAGCGTCCTTAAAGCATTTTCATTGGTGGCTTCGATGCGCTCCCCGCCTTCGCCCACCCAACCCTTTGTGCAACTTACCAGAGCGACCTTCTGCCTCTTCTGAAGCACGCTAACCATTCGTTCTAAAATGCTTACGTGGAAAATGTCATCTTGGGCGAATAGCTTGATGTACTGTCCTGAAGCCTGCTTTATGCACTCGTTGTAGTTATTGAACAAGCCCAGGTTCTTAGCGTTTTTCAAATAGCGAATGCGCTTGTCGCGTGCCCTAAAGCGCTCAATAATCTCGGGGGAGAGGTCTGTCGAACAATCGTCGATTATAAGCAGCTCAAAATCAGGATAGCTTTGCCCGAGAACGCTCTCAATCGCTTGGACGAGGAATCGTTCGCCGTTATAGACCGGTAAGCAAACTGAAACAGTGGGCGATTGTGACATTTTCAACACGGTTTGGACTGCTGGCGATGAGCGGAACTCCTAGCGCATAGCCGACGAAAGACCGATCATACCCTGAACAACGGGGGCTTCTTTCTCTCAAAGCCTCACTTTTGATGAAAATAACCTCGGGCAACATTGTGGGGAAAAACCTTAAAATGCTCTGCGAGCCATGACTTCAGCAATTGGCCGATAAAGGGACGGACCAGGCGACTTAATGAAAAGCAAGAATATCCAGTATCAAGAGAAAATCGATCACTTGAGGTTCTTCGCGGCCTTCTTGATTCTGATGTTCCATGCCCTCGTCACACACTTTCTTTGGAAGCCCCTTGGCACAGACCAAGTGAAGGGAAGCCCGCTCTGCGATGTGCTGTTTGAAGGTCATATGGCGGTGGGGCTGTTCATGACGCTCAGCGGTTTTCTTTTTGCCACAATCTGTAAAGGCAAAGAAGTGAATGCGCTGGGATTTTATCGAAACAGATTTTTGCGCATTTACCCACTATTTTTGACCTTTCTGCTATTGGCTTGTTATATGGATCAATCAAGAAACGGTCTGGTCAATCTTTTGACTTCGTTGTTGTTTCTGCACAACATGGAATCTGCAGTCTACGTCAAATGGTTCACCGAGGTTTTCTGGACGATAGCTGTCGAATTTCAATTCTATTTGCTCTTTCCTTTCATCCTGGTGTTCTTTCGAAAGTATGGTTACAAGTACCTTCTGGGGTTAATTGCTCTTTCCAATCTGATCTTGTTAGCGGTCTATTTGGCGCAAGGTTCCGTAAAAGTTCTCTCTTATGTGACTATTTTTGGACGGATCAACGAATTCGTTATTGGCATGATCCTTGGATTCTGGTTCAGTTCAATTCGGAAGAACCTGGAGCATCCTGTTTTTCTCCCGTTAGCCATTGTGCCGGTCATGTTGGCGGCCTCGCACTTTCATCGATTTGGCGGGTTAGTGGCCTCGGTAAATAGTTACGTTTGGATTTATTGGCCAACTCTGGAAGGATTGGTCTGGGGATTTCTCATTGTTGCCTACAATGCTTCGAGTCTGCGCCTGCCCCAGCCGCTGTCGCGCTTGTTTGCACTTGGTGGCACTCTCAGCTTCTCAATGTATATGTCGCACTACTTCTTTTTGCGAACGTCTATGTGGTTCACGGTTTTGATTTTCACGGCCAACAAACAACAGGTCTGGATGGGTCCGATAATCGAGCAACTACGTATTCATCCAATAACGGCTGGGCTGGTCTTTGGCTTATTCATTGTTTTTCCGCTGACCCTCGCAGCTTCAGTATTGACGTACTCGCTCATCGAAAAACCGTTCTTGGAATTGAGAAGCACCTATACGCGCAAGTCTCAATCTGAGGGT